>CALMQC010000520.1 GCA_937871895.1 uncultured Roseateles sp.
CTCCACCAACCGGCCACGCGGCTCCACCAGGGGCCAGTGCGTCTGCGGCCGGCCCTGCAGCGCCAAGACGCATTCGTGGTTGATCAGGTCAGCCGGCGCAGTGGGCCGCTCGCGGGCCTCGAAGTAAGCCGGCGCCGCCACCGGCACAAAGCGCACCGTCCCCAGCGGCCGGCTCAGGCAGGACGAATCCGGCAGGTCGCCAATGCGCACCGCCACGTCGATGCGCTCGGCCACCAGGTCCGGCTCGCTGTCGCTCACCAGCAGCTGGATGGACAGCTGCGGGTGCGCCTGCAGCAGCCCAACAAGGTCCTGCACAAAGCCAAACTGCGTGGTCGTGGTGCGCACGGCCACGCGCATCGCGCCCTCGACCCGGCTGACCGACTGACGCAGCGACTGCTCGGCCTCGGTCGCACTGCGTAGCAACTGCTCGGCATGCGCCAGGAAGAGCCGCCCCTCATGCGTCGTCGCCACGCGCCGCGTGGTGCGCACCAGCAGCTGCACCCCCAGCCGCGCCTCCAGCCGCGCGACGAGCCGGCTCACCACATTCGTCTCGCGCCCCAGCACCAGCCCGGCTGCCGTGAAGCCGCCCGAGTGCACCACCTGCACGAAGACGCGCAGCTCATCCAGGCTCTCTAGCTTCACCTTCATTGCCTCCAGATTTGCGACAAAGTCTCTCACGATTGACGCTTTCTCCAAGGGGAATGCGTCCCTAGCATGCCGGGCATTCGGCGCTCGTCGCGGGCGCCGGCCACTTCAGGAACCCCCATGCCCTCCCCCCGCTTCTCCCTCACCATGCTCATGGCGCTGCAGCCCGATGGCGCTGCCGCGCTCGCCGCCTTCCGCCAAGCCGCTGGCCCCCTGCTCGCAAGGCACGACGTGCGCATCGAGCGCGTGCTGCGCATCCACGGCAAGGGCCAGATCGTGGGCTCGAACGACTTCGAGCAGCCCGACCTGATCCAGCAAATCTCGCTGCCCTCGCCCGAGGCCTTCAAGGCCTACGTGGCCGACCCCGAGTACCTGGCCCTCGCCCCCGCGCGGGACGCCGGC
>CALMQC010000521.1 GCA_937871895.1 uncultured Roseateles sp.
CGATCACGCCCGGCAATCTGCTGGGCTACGTCGCGGCCCACGTCGATCTGGCGCTCGTACTTCTTGCTGCTGTTGGCGTGCGAGAAGTCGATCATCACCTGCGGGCGCAGGCCCGAGCCCTTCAACGCCTCGTAGGCGGCCGCCACCGAGGCGGCGTCGTAATTGGGTGCCTTGCCGCCGCGCAGGATGACATGGCAGTCGCCATTGCCGCGCGTCTCGAAAATGGCGGCCACCCCCATCTTGGTCATGCCCATGAAGGCGTGCGGGCTGCCGGCGGCCAGCACCGCGTCGCTGGCGACCTTGATGCCGCCGTCGGTGCCGTTCTTGAAGCCGACCGGGCAGGACAGGCCGGAGGCCAACTGGCGGTGGCTCTGGCTTTCGGTCGTGCGTGCACCGATGGCGCCCCAGGCGATCAGGTCGGAGATGTATTGCGGCGACAGCAGATCCAGGAATTCCGTCCCGGCGGGCAGGCCGAGGCCATTCACGTCCAGCAGCAGCTGGCGAGCCAGGCGCAGGCCTTCGTTCATGTGGAAGCTGCCGTCGAGCCGAGGGTCGTTGATATAGCCCTTCCAGCCCACCGTGGTGCGTGGCTTCTCGAAGTAGACGCGCATCACGATGCAGAGCGTGTCGGCCAGCTCGTCGCGCAGCAGCTTGAGCCGGCGCGCGTAGTCCATGGCCTGCTCGTGATCGTGGATGGAGCAGGGGCCCACAACGACGATCAGCCGGTCATCGGCGCCGTGCAGGATGGCGCTGATCTCACGGCGAGCGCGCTCGACCAGCTCCAAGGTGGCATCTGGCACCGGCAACTCTTCGAGCAACAAGGCCGGGCTGATGAGGGCGCGCACGGCGCTGATGCGGGTGTCGTCGGTCCGCGTCGTGTCGTGTGTGCCGTCACGTGAACCGGCCTCATGGTCATTGGCAGCGTCTTGGGGGAAGTTCATGGCGGGTTCCAGAGCTGGGGCCTGTCAACTCAATGGCATTGGGTTGCGACGGCCCGCCGATTATCTTGGGACAATCCCGCCATGCCGCTGATTCCGTACGCCCTGACCCGCCCCTTCCTGTTCGGCATGGACCCCGAACAGGCCCATGAACTGACCCTGGGCTCTATCGCCCGGCTGCAGAACACCCCGGCGGCCTGCCTCTGGGCCGGCGAGCGGGTGAATGACCCAGTCACCGTGGCGGGGCTGCGCTTTCCCAACCGCATTGGCCTGGCCGCCGGGCTGGACAAGAACGGCCGCTGCATCGACGGCCTTGGCGCCATGGGCTTTGGTTTCATCGAGGTGGGCACGGTCACGCCCAAGGGGCAGCCCGGCAACCCCAAGCCGCGCATGTTCCGGCTGCCGGAGGCCAACGCGCTGATCAACCGCCTGGGCTTCAACAACGAGGGCCTGGGCGCCTTCCTGGCCAATGTGCAGCGGGCCTACAGCTTCCGCAAGGCGGGCGGCATCGTCGGGCTCAACATCGGCAAGAACGCCGCCACGCCGATTGAGCAGGCGGCCCAGGATTACCTGACCGCCCTGGCCGGTGTCTACCCGCACGCCGACTACATCACCGTCAACATCTCCAGCCCCAACACCAAGAACCTGCGTGCCCTGCAGGGCGATGCCGAACTGGCCGCGCTTCTGGGCCAGTTGCAGGAGCGCAAGGCCTGGCTGGCGGCTGAGCACGGTCGGCAGGTGCCGATGTTCGTCAAGATCGCGCCCGACCTCGACGAGGCCCAGGTCGAGACCATTGCCACCACGCTCAAGGCCCAGGGCATCGACGGCGTGATTGCCACCAACACCACGCTTGCGCGCGCGGCGGTCAAGGGCCTGGCGCATGCCGAGGAGACCGGCGGCCTGTCTGGCGCGCCCGTCTTTGAGGCCAGCAACCGGGTGATCCGGCAACTGCGGGCGGCGCTGGGCGCGGCCTTCCCCATCATCGGCGTGGGCGGCGTGCTGAGCGGCGCAGACGCCGCAGCCAAGCGCGCGGCTGGCGCGGACCTGGTGCAGGTCTACACCGGGCTCATTTACCGCGGCCCGGCCCTGGTGCCGGAGTGCGCAAGAGCGCTGGCGAAATAGCCCGTTTGGCCGGGCCTTTTTCGGCTCATTCCGCGAGGGGAGGGCGTGGTCTAGTGGTGAGGCCATGCCCCTGCTTGCCCGCTGCCTCTTCGTCCTCTTTGCCTTGCTGTCGCTGGCCGTCAGCGACGCCGCCACGCCGCGCGCGGTCAAGCCACCGCCCAAGCCTGCGCCGGTAGCCCCTGAGCCCGCGCCCACCCAAAGCCGCTGCACCGAGGAAGATCCCGGCGCCGCGAAGGGCCCGGCGGACGCGGGTGCCACCACCTTCAGCGCCGATCCGCGCCAGGGCCTACAAAACCTCATCGACCTGACTCTGGCCCGCAGCAAGGCTCTGGGGGCCGCCAGGCTGCTGGCCGACGCTGCGCGCGACGACATCGCCGAAACCCAGGCCATGCGCTGGCCCACGGCCAGCCTGACCATCAGCGAGCAGGGCATCAGCAACACCGTCAACGGCCGCGATGCCGGCAAGGGCGGCCAGTTCAATGCCGGCGTGACAGCCAGCGTGACGGTGTTCGACTTTGGCCGGGTGGCCAAGATGATCGAGTGGCGCAAGGAAATGGCCGAGGTGGCCTTGCTGGGCCAGCGCAGCGCCGAGGAGCAGCTCACGCTGACGGTGGTGAACCTCTCGCTCGACCGCGCGCGCTTCATCCTGCAGTCCCAGGTCTATGGCCAGTACGTGCGCAAGATGGCCTGCCTCGTCGAGGCGCTGGAGATCATCACCAAGGCCGACAAGGGCCGCTCCAGCGAGCTCTTGCAGGCCAACAAGAGCATGTTGCAGGCCGAGATGTCGGTGTCGCAGACCCAGTCGGCGCTGCGCCAGACCGAAATCCGGCTGCGCCGCCTGGTGGGCGACCCGCTGCCACCGCCGGTGGGCATGGCCGCAGCGCTTGCCGTCATGCCCGCGCTCGACGACATGATGGCCGACATCCTGCAGGCCCCCGACATCACCCAGGCCACGGCCAGCGCCCGCGCCCAGCGCAGCCTGACCGAGAGCATCGCCGCTGGTCAGCGGCCAACGGTCAGCATCGTTGGCAATGCGATCAAGCTGGCTGGGGTCAGCCGCGCCAATGACTTTGGGGCTGGCGTGCAGATCAGCATCCCGCTGCTGCAGCCGGGGGCCAGCGCTCAGCTCAGCGCGGCGGTCAAGCGCTACCAGTCCACGCTGCTGCAGCGTGACGAAGCCGTCGAAGCCAAGCGCTACCGTCTGCTGGAGATGCACGAGATGGGCACCGAGGTGCTGGACCGCGCCCGCCGCATCGTCGAGATCCTGCGCAACAGCGACCGTGTGCGCGCCGCCACGCTGCAGCAATGGCAGCAGTTGGGTCGCCGTTCGCTGTTTGATGTGATGGCCTCCGAGGGCGACTACTACTCGCTGCGCGTCGCTCACGTCAACGCCATGTACGACGCCCAACAGGTGATTGCCCTGATCTGGTCCATGGGTCGCGGCGTGCTCACGCCGTTGCGCTGATACTTGGTTTTTCAGGTCTACCTACTGCAGCATGTCCATCGACCGTTGCCAGATCACCGAGCTGCCCAAGATCCACGATCCGCGCGGCAACCTGACCTTCATCGAGGGCAATGTCCACGTGCCCTTCGACATCCAGCGCGTCTACTACCTGTACGACGTGCCCGGTGGCTCCGAGCGCGGCGGCCACGCCCACAAAAACCTGCACCAGTACATCATCGCCATGTCGGGCAGCTTCGACGTGGTGCTGGACGACGGCAAGAACAAGAAGCGCGTGCACCTCAATCGCAGCTACCAGGGCCTCTACGTCTGCCCCATGATCTGGCGCGAGCTGGACAACTTCTCGTCGGCCTCGGTCTGCATGGTGCTGGCCTCCACGCGCTACGACGAGGGTGACTACTTCCGCGACTACGCCGAGTTCATGCGCGCCAGGTGGTCGGCATCTTGATTCCCTTCCTCGACCTCAAGCGGCTCAACGCTGCCTATGACGCTGGCATCCGTGCCGGCATCGACCGCGTGCTGGCCTCGGGCTGGTACATCCTCGGTGCGGAAGTGGACGCTTTCGAGCGCGAGTTCGCCGCCTACTGCGGCGTGCGCCACTGCATCGGCGTGGCCGATGGGCTCGATGCGCTGGCCCTGATCCTGCGCGCCATGGGCATCGGCCCGGGTGACGAAGTGCTGGTGCCGTCCAACACCTTCATCGCGACCTGGCTAGCCGTCAGCAGCGTGGGCGCACAGCCCGTGCCCGTTGAGCCCCGGCCCGGCACGCACAACCTCGACCCCGACCGCCTCGCGGCCGCCATCACACCGCGCACCCGGGCCATCATGCCGGTGCACCTCTACGGCCAGCCCTGCGAGATGGATGCCATCCATGCCGTGGCCGCCCAGCACGGCTTGCGCGTCATCGAGGACGCCGCTCAAGCCCATGGCGCGTGCTATCAAGGCAGGCGTGCCGGCAGCCTTGGGACAGCGGCCGGCTTCAGCTTCTACCCGGGCAAGAACCTCGGCGCGATGGGCGACGGCGGCGCCGTCACGACCAATGACGATGCCCTGGCCGCGCGCCTGCGCCTGCTGCGCAACTACGGCTCCACGGTCAAGTACAAGCACGAGGTCAAGGGCGTCAACTCGCGGCTCGACGAGATGCAGGCCGCCGTGCTGCGCGCCAAGCTGCCCGGCCTCGACGCCGACAACGCCGCGCGCGCCCAAGTCGCGGCCTGGTACGGCGAGGCGCTTTCTGGGCTGGACCTGGTCCTGCCTGAGGTGGCGCCGGGCGCCGAGCCCGTGTGGCACCTCTATGTCGTGCGCAGCCCGCGCCGCGCGGCCCTGCAAGCGGCGCTCACCGCCGCGGGCATCGGCCATCTGGTGCACTACCCGATCGCTTGCCATCAGCAAGCGGCGTACGCCGAGACCCACTGGCCGCCGCTGCCCATTGCCGAGCAGTTCCAGCACGAGGTGCTGAGCCTGCCGATTGCACCCTACCTGAGCCGCGACGAGGTGCAGCGCGTGGCGGACGTGATTCGCAGCGCCTGAGGCGCTGCGCCCACAAACGAAGGCAAAGCCGCCGCTCAGTGCGGCGCAGCGACGATGGCGCGGACTTGCGCTTCGAGCTCTTGCGTCGAGCAGTCCGCCGCGTTGGAGCAGGCCTGGCAAGCAGCCGGCACCTGGCCCAGCAGCAAGTCGCGCCGGAAGGCCTGCATGCGCGGGCCGTCGATGCCTTCGCCAGCCTCATGCACATTGCCCACGGCCGGCATATCGGTCACGCAGCAGGGGAAGAGGGCGCCATTGGCCGCCAGCGTGAAGCGCGTCCAGGGCTGGGTGCACATCTTGGTACGGGAGCCGCTGGCCGCGGCTTCCTCGACGACTTCTTCCTGGGCAGCTGCCTTGCCGCCGCTTTGCATCTGCAGGATCAGCGCATTGATGCGCTCCATCAGGTGCGGCTGCACCGAGAGGCTGTAGGCCTTGCGCGTCTGCGCGAAGTTGATGGCCTTCTGGATCATCTGCACCGAAGTCGCAAAGCGAGCCGGGTCTTCCAGCCCCACCGGGCGGATGCCGTTGAGCTGCACGGCTTCGAACTCATACAGGTCCGACAGCGATAGGTGCGAGATCGGCAGGCTGGCGAGCATCACGGCCAGGTCGTAGATGCCCAGCGCGGCTTCGGCGTAGATGGTGGCGTTCACCGTCAGGCGCGGCATGCGCACGCCGTGCGCCTCGCACCAGGCCTTGAGGCGGACGATGTTGTAGACGATCAGCGACAGGTCGGACTTGGCGCGCATGGTGCGGGTCAGGTCGCGGTCGGCGGTGTCGATGGAGATCATGATCCCGTCGAGCTGGGACAGCACCGCGAACTCCGCATCGCCGTACTTCATCGCGAAGTTGCTGTTGATGTGGATGAAGGCGCGCGGGTTGGCGGCGCGGCCGGCCTCGATCAGGCGCGGCAGGTCACGGATCCAGTCCTTGTGGAAGGTGGTTTCGCCGGTGCCGGCCAGCAGCAGCTCCGAAAAGCGCTCCCGCGCGATCACGGCAAGGGCCTGGTCAATCGTCGCGCCCGACATGTCCATGTCGCGGCCGGGAATCTGGTCGTCGCCCGGGTTGGACTTGCTGCAGTACTTGCAGCGCAGATTGCAACGCGAGGTGTACTCGACCATCAGGCCTTGCGGCTTGGACAGCAGCAGGGCAGGGTCCACCAGGCGCACCTCGCCGACTGGCGCGCGATGGGGCGTGAAGTGCACGGGGCTGACAGCGATGCTCATGGGGCAATCCTGGGCAAAGATTGGGGTCCGGCCCTCTTGGGGGCCATCGCTGGATTGGACCTCGCAAGCGCCGGAAGCAAGCCCGGATATGCGCGTGCTTGCGCGTACTTTTCGTGGCGCTGCGTGACTTGTTGGCGCTTCAGCGGGCGGCCGCGACCACGTAAATCTCAGCAGCGATGTCCGGGTAGCGTTCACCGAGGCGCATGAAGCTGTCCAGCATCTCGGGCGTCCAGTCGCGGTCGATCTGGGCGTTGGACACCGGCTTGAGCCAGTAGCCGCCGAACACCTCGATGGCGAGCTTGGACTGCGTGAAGCAGGCGCGGAAGGACTCGGGGTTGAACACGCGTTGGTGGCCGTGGCGGTGGTCCAGCTCGCTCATCGCGTCTTCCTGTGGCAGCAGGCCCATGATGACGGCCGCCTGCCGGTGCACCGAGCGCGCATTGGGCACGGCGGCAAAGATCTTGCCGCCCGGTGCCAGCCACTGGCGCACCAGCGAGAGAACGCCCACCGGGTCGGTCACATGCTCCAGCACGTGGCCCAGCACGATGGCGTTGAAGGGCTGCGCGGGCTTGAAGTCCTCGAACATCGAGTGATGCACTTCGGCCTTGGGGAAGGCCTGGCGCAGCCCCTGGCAATAGACCTCGGAGCCTTCGAGCAGATGCAGGTCGGCGTAGTTCTTGGCGATCAGAGGCGTCATCACGCCTTCGGCGGGGCCCATCTCCAGCAGGCGGCCGGCCGGCAGGTAACGGCGCGCGATGGACCAGCTGTAGCGGATCATGGCCGCGTTGCAGCCCAGGCCGTAGATGGAGTCGCGGGCGATGGCGTCCAGTTGGGCGTTTTGGTTCATGGCTCCAGGGCCGCCAGCGCGGCGGGCAGGTCGTTGAAGGAGGGGCGGCCGAGGCGCGCCCAGTAGTCGGGTGAGCGCATGCCGCAGCTCAGGGCCAGGAAGCGCTGGCCGGCGGCATCGGCCGCTGCGGCGTCGCTTTCGGTGTCACCGATGAAGGTCAAGGGCTTCAGCTTGCGCAGCGCCTCGGCCTTGCGCTCGGCCGCCTCGGTGGGCGGCACGACGATGAGTTCGTCAATCTGGCGGGAGAGGCCGAGCCGGTCCAGCTGCTGGAGCAGGAAGAAGCGCTCACGCCGCGCAGTGAGCACGACGACGCGGTGGCCGGCAGTGGCCAGCCACTCGGCCACGCCCGGCAGCAGTCGGTCAAAGCCGAGCCAGGGCCAGTGTTCGATCTCACGCGCCCAGGCGGCTGCGCGGGCCTCGGGGGCGGTGTGGCCCAGCTGGCGCAGCGCGGCGACGTTGTTGGCGCCCTCGCGCTTGGCCGCCCAGAAGCGCGGCCAGCTGCTGGCGGGCAGGGCGTCACCCACGCACACGGCCCGCATCAGCGCGCAGT
>CALMQC010000522.1 GCA_937871895.1 uncultured Roseateles sp.
CTTGGCGCGGCGGGCGAGCAGCTTGCCGGTGCTGGCGTCCGTGGGGGACTGGAAGTCCAGCGTGCCAGAGAGCGTGACGGGGCCGAGCACCGTGCGGCCGGAAAGGCTGGTGCCCTTGAGCAGCGCGCGGGAGACGTTCTCGTAGCAGCCGAAGCTGCTGCCGCAGCTGCCGGCGGCGCCAAAGATGATCAGGTTGCCGACGCGGTTGCGGTAGGTGGTGAGGCTGGCCTCGTGGTCGCCGTGCGCGAACTTGAGGCCGATCTCGGCGTTGTGGCCGCGCTCGGCGTCCAGCGCCTTGACGCCCGGCTTGCTGAGGTCGGGGCCATACACGCTGCCGCGCTGGTAGAGCGTGGGCGCGCGGAAGGCATTGCCCACCGAGCCGACGAGGCGCCACGCGGGCGTGAAGGCGTAGCCCGCCATCACCGTGCCGGTGTTGACGCCACCGAACTGGCTGTCGTCATCGTGGCGGGCGTGGACCTGCAGGTTCAGCGGCCCGGCGTTCATCAACCAGCCCAGCCCCAGCGCGTTTTGCGCGCGGTCGTTCGCGCCGCCAGCCACGCCGGAGTTGTCGAGATGGTCCTCGGTGCGCTCCAGCGCGAAGTTGAGCTGCTGGCTGCTGCCAAGGCGGTAGGAGCCGGTGAGCGCCGTGTTGCGGATGCGGGTCTCGGTCACGTAGGGCGAGGGGCGGGTCTCGTAGCGGTCTCGCGATTCGCCGACGCTCAGCTGCGTGTGCAGCGCGGCGCTCCACTGGGCCGACCAAGACAGGCGCATGGCCTTGGTGTCCTGGAAGGCGTGGTCGTCATTCAGGGGCGAGAACTTGGAAGCGTCGTACTGGCTGTTCTGGTGGCTCTTGAGGAAGGTCAGCTCGGCGCGGTGGGCCTCGGAGAGCTGAGCGCCCAGGCGGGCCGTGGCCTGGTGCTTGCGCCAGCCGTCCACGTCGGGGATGTAGCTGAAGGAGCCGGGCACGTCGAGCGTGGCGTTGAAGCCGGTGGTGCGGTCCAGCGCGGCGCTAAGGGCGTAGTCAAAGATGCCATCTCGGCCGGTGACGGCAGCGTCGAGCTTGCGGATGCCGATGTTGCCGGCCGCAAGGCCCAGGCCCACCTGCGGGACCGACGTGGCCTTGCGCGTGAAGACCTGCACCACGCCGCCAACGGCGTCGCTGCCATAAACGGCGCTGGCGGGGCCCTTGAGCACTTCGACGCGCTCGATCTGCGAGACGGGAATGTTGTTCCAGGCCGGGCCACCGGTGGCTTGCGAGTCGACGCGCACGCCGTCGATCAACAGCAAGGTGTGGCGCGTCTCGGCGCCGCGCAGGTAGAGCGAGGAGGTGCCGGCAGGGCCGCCGTTGCGGGCCATCTCGGCGCACCCACT
>CALMQC010000523.1 GCA_937871895.1 uncultured Roseateles sp.
GTCGCGGCCGACGACAACGCCGCCTGGGCGCATCACCAGATGGGCGCCACGCTGGTGGACCGCGACCGGGAGCGGGCCAACGTCCACCTGCGCAGAGCCGCCGAGCTGGATCCCGGCAACCTCGAAGCTGCCGCCGCCCTGATCGAAAGCCTTGAACGCACCCGCTCGGGCGTGGAAGGCGAGAACATTGAAGAGGCCTACCAACGCGCCCTCAAGCTCCTGCCGCGCAAGGCCGAATTCCACGACGGCATCGTCAAGATCTTCGTCGACGTCTTCGTGCGGGTCTGCGACGCCGCAGCGCTGGAAGACGCCCTTGCCAAGGATGTATTCGCGCCCTGCACCCCCACCCAGCCGCTGGCCTTTGGCTGGGCACCGCCACGGGGTGATGAGCACGGCAAGCTCGTCGAGGTGGTGGGCGGCCAGTGGCTGCTGAAGCTGGCGCGGGAGCAGCGGCTGCTGCCCTCGTCGGTGGTGAACGACCGGGTGGACGAGATGGCCCAGCGCATCGAGGCCGAGACGGGCCGCAAGCCGGGCAAGAAGGCCAAGCGCGACCTGAAAGAACAGGCCGCGCACGAGCTGCTGCCCCAGGCCTTCACCAAGCGCTCGGCCACGCGGGTCTGGATCGACCCCACCCAGCGGCTGCTGCTGGTGGACGCGGGCTCTGCGGGCCGGGCCGACGAGGTGACCACGATGCTGGTGCGCGCATCTGACGGCCTGGCGCTCAGCCTCATCAACACCGCCGAAAGCCCCGTGGCCTGCATGGCCGCGTGGCTGGCAGATGGCGACACGCCCGAGGGCTTCCAGATCGAGCGCGAGTGCGAGCTCAAGGGCCATGACGACGAGAAGCCCGTCGTCCGCTACGCCCGCCACCCGCTGGACACCGACGAGGTGCGCCAGCACCTGACGGCCGGCAAGCTGCCCACGCGGCTGGCGCTCTCCTGGCGCGAGCGCGTGAGCTTCACGCTGACCGAGACGCTGGCGCTGAAGAAGATCAGCTTCCTGGACCTGGCGCTGGAAAGCCAGACGGCCGGCGAAGGCGACGATGCCTTTGATGCCGACGCGGCGCTGGCGACGGGGCTGCTGTCCAAGATGATCCCGGCGCTGATTGACGGGCTGGGGGGCGAGCAGGCATTTGCTGAGGCGCCTGCCACCCAGGCTGCACCCACCGAGGGCGACGCGCCCTGGTGATCAGAAGCCGAGCCTGAGCGTGAGCCGCAGGCTGCGGCGCTCGGCGGGGTGGAGGTGCCGGTCCGCCACGGGGGCGACCTCGCCGGGCAATTGGGACTCGTAGTAGTACTCGATGTCGTTGAGCCGGCGGTTCAGCAGGTTGAAGGCGTCGAGGCTGAGTTCGGTGCGGGCCGAGAACTTGTGGCTGATGCGCAGGTTGGTGGTCAGCGACGAGCGGGAGCGCACGCTGTTGTCCTCGACCAGCGCGCCCGAGCCCAGGTAGCGCCACTGCAGGCTGGCGGACCAAGGGCCCAGATCGCGCAGCGTGACGCCCAGCGAGGCGACCTTGTCCACGGCGTTGGGGATGCGCTGGCCGGCAGGGTCGAGGTTGGCAAAGCGGGCATGCGTCCAGGCCAGGTCGGCATCCACCAGCAGCCATGGCACGGGCACATAGCGGTGGTTCCACTCGATGCCACGCCGGGTGCTGGGGCGGTTGGCCTCGGTGGCGCCGGCATCGCCCACGTAGACGAGCTCGGAGTCGAAGTCGAGCGTCCACACCGCCAGCGAGCTTTGCAAGCCGGGCAGCCATTCGCTGCGCAGGCCCAGCTCGAAGCCGCGCGCGGCAACGAGGCCAGGCACCGGGTCCACGGGGTCGCCGGTCTTGGGGTCGATGCGGGCCGTGGTGCCGCGCGCGTCATTGCTGTGGAAGCCCCGGCCGGCGTTGAAGAAGACTTCCGTGCGCGCCCAGGGCCCGGCGATCAGGGCGAATTTGGGTGACAGCAGGCTGGCGCGGCTGCGGCCGGAGTTGGCGGCCTCGGTCAGGCTGTGGACCTGGAAGCGCGCCTCGTCCGCCCGCAGCCCAACCACGCTGCGCAGCCAGGGTGCCAGCTCCACCGAAGTCTGAGCGTAGACGCCGACTTGGGTCTGGCGCACTTCGTCGTCGCGCGTGGTGGCGCTGATGCGGCGAGCCACGGTGTCGAAGAGGCCGACGCGGATGCGGTCATGCCGCAGCTGCAGGCCCAGCTCGCTGCGCGCGGGCAGGCTGCCGAGTAGATGGTCCCAGGCATGCAGCGCGCTGGCCCCGGCCACGCGGCGCCGGTCTTGCTGCGAGAACTGATCGCCGTCGGCCGGCCGCTCCATCGCGTAGGTGAAGTTGGAGAACAGCGCCAGCCGGTAGCGCAGGCCATAGGCCGCCAGTTGGGTGCTGCTGCCCTCGGTCTGGCGGTGCCATTCGGCCGAGAGGCTGCTGCGGCGGGTGTTGCCGCCGTCGCTGGGGTCGATGGCATCAAAGCGGCCAAAGGGCCGGCCCTGGTATTGGCCGGCCAGGATCAGGCGCTCGGGCACCTGGTCGGTCGAGTCCCAGTGCGCGGCGTAGTCCATCAGGCTGACGCTCCAGCCCTGGCTGGCCTGGCCGCCTGAGAGCGTCAGCAGCGCATTGCGCTTGCGCAGGCGCTCGGGCAGGGTCCAGGGGCCGTCATTGCCCTGCAGCTCGACGGCGCCCAGCAGCGCGAGGCCACCGCCCAGCGTGGCCGAACCTGCGGCCACGCCGCGGCGGAACTGATTCGGGCCGAGTGTGAGCGCGGCAAAGTTCTGCGCCAGGCGGCTGCGGTAGGCGATGTCGGCCGAGCCAGCGGCCGCAAAGTCGCCATTGCGCGCGAAGTAGGGGCCCTTGCGGTAGTCGATGCGATCCACCAGCTCGGGGATCAGGAAGTTGAGGTCGGCATAGCCCTGGCCGTGGCCGTGGGTGGGCATGTTGACGGGCAGGCCGTTGACCGTGGTGGCGAAGTCAGTGCCGTGGTCGAGGTTGAAGCCACGCAGGAAATACTGGTTGGCCTTGCCGTCGCCCGAGTGCTGGGTGACGACGAGGCCGGGCACGAACTCCAGCACCTCGCCGGGCCGCAGCGCCGGCCGGTGCTTCAGCAGGTCGGCCCGGATCACGCCCTGCGAGGCCGCATCACTGCTGCCCACGGCGTTGTCGTAGTGCTGGCCGCTGACGGTGACGCGCTCCAGCGACGTCGCGGCCTTCTCGACTGCTGGCACTTGAGCGTGGGCAAGGGCCGCCAGCCCGAGCACGGGCAGGACGATCGCGTGGAGGCTCCCCCTGACTTGCGGTGGGCGCAAGATCAACTTGCCGAAGCCATCTCGGCTCCCCCGACACCCCAACGGCGGTAGGGCCGCACCGACAAGTTGGAATTCAGGTACCGCTTGTCGTCGGTCACCTCGGCGCCCAGCCAGGCCGGCCGCTCAAAGGCCTGGGCCTCGTCCTGCAGCTCGATCTCGGCCACGACGAGGCCGGCGTTGTCGCCGAAGAACTCGTCCACCTCCCAGACCAGGCCCGCACCAGCGGGCACGAGGTGGCGGACCTTTTCGATCACGGGGCCGTCGCACATCGCGAGCAGCGCCTGAGCATCCGCCAGCGGCACCGGGTACTCGAACTCGGCACGCGTGGCGCCGGTGGTCAGGCCCTTGATGGTCAGGAAGGCTTGCTCGCCGGCGACACGCACACGCACGGTGCGCGCGGGCTCGCGGCACAGGTAGCCCTGGCTGTAGCGCGTTTGCGCGGCGGCGGCCTGGCGCCAGGCATCACTGGCCACCAGGAATTTGCGTTCGATCTCAATGCCCATTGGTGGCACCTCCTGAAGCGTGACCTCGGGCTGCGGCTTCGCGCAGCTTGTCCTTCTTGCTCTTGCGCGTGGTGCTCTTGATGCCGCCCGTGGCCTGGGCCTCGGTGGCCACCACCTGGGGAGCAAAGCCGGGCAGTTGCTCGCGCGGCACGCGTTGGCCCTGGCGCTTCTCGATCAGGCGGAAGTGGCTCTCGGCGTTCTCGGCGCTGTCCGTGCAGATGAAGCTGATGGCCACGCCCTGCGCCCCCGCGCGGCCGGTGCGGCCGATGCGGTGGGTGTAATCGGCGGCGGAGCGCGGCAGCTCGTAGTTGATGACGGCCTCCAAGGCCTCGACGTGCAGGCCGCGCGCGGCCACATCGGTGGCAACGAGCACCTTGACGCTGCCTTCCTTGAGCGCCGCCAGCACATCGCGCCGGGCGCCCTGGCTCAGCTCGCCATGCAGCACGCCGGCCTTGAAGCCGTGGGCCGCGAGCTTCTCGGCCACCAGGTCGGCCGTGTAGCGGCTGGCCACAAAGACCAGCGCCCGCGCCCAGCCTTGCCCTGCCAACAGCGCGCGCAAGGCCGGCAGGCGCTGGGCGCGGTCGAGCTGGATGGCGCGCTGCGTGATCTGCGGCGGCGCTTCCTCGATTTCGATGCGCACCGGATCGTGCAGCAGTGCGTCGGCCAGCTGCTGCACGGCGGGCGGGAAGGTGGCCGAGAAGAGCAGCGACTGGCGCTGCTTGGGTAGCAGCGAGAGCACGCGCTGCAGCTCGTCGGCAAAGCCTTGGTTCAGCAGCCGGTCGGCTTCGTCCAGCACCAGCGTCTCGACGCCTGCGAGCGTGAGGCCGTTGTGGTCCAGCAGGTCCAGCAAGCGGCCGGGCGTGGCCACCATCACGTCGCAGCCGCCGCGCAGGGCCATCAACTGCGGGTTGATGGACACACCGCCAAAGGCCAGCGCGATCTTGGGTCGGTGCATCAGCAGCGCCGCCACGTTGCGCAGCAGCTCGGCCGTCTGCGCGGCCAGCTCGCGGGTGGGGGCCAGCACCAAAGCCCGGGGCCCCGGTCGGGGACACGTTCCGATGACTTGGCCCAGGCCGGGGGGCGAGGCCACGAGGCGCTGCAGCAGCGGCAGCGCAAAGGCCGCAGTCTTGCCAGAGCCGGTCTGCGCGATGGCAAGCACGTCGGCGCCCGAGAGCACGGCGGGCAGCGCGGCGGCCTGGATGGCGGTGGGTGTTGAGTAGCCCTGCTCGCGCACGGCGCGCAGCAAGGCGGGCGAGAGGCCCAGGGAGGAAAACGACATGCCGGGATTGTCCTGGCTCAGAACAACGGCTGCTGATCGCCAGCAAGTTGCCCCGCCGCGCGCGCTTCAACGAGCAGCAAGCGCCGCTTGGTCTCGACCCCGCCAGGCGCCGAGAAGCCCGTGGGCACCCCGCCCGCGCCCATCACGCGGTGGCAGGG
>CALMQC010000524.1 GCA_937871895.1 uncultured Roseateles sp.
GCCGCCGGCGGCTTGCTCGGCTGCGTCGCCATTGGCGGGCTGTTTGCGCTGCCCGTGCTGCTGCGCCCCATTGCGCAGGACACCGGCTGGTCCACCACCGGCATCTCCACGGCCATGACGCTGGCCTTCATCGCGATGGCGCTGGGCAGCGTGGCCTGGGGCAACTTGTCGGACCGTATTGGCCCGCGCCCGGTGGTGCTCACCGGCGCGGTGCTGCTGGCGGCGGGGCTGTGGCTGGCGAGTTTGGCGTCGTCCTTGCTGATGTTTCAGCTTTGCTTTGGGGTGGTGGTGGGTCTGGCGGCCTCGGCCGTTTTCCCGCCGCTGATGGCCTGCGTCACCGGCTGGTTCGACACGCATCGCAGCCTCGCGGTGTCGCTGGTCTCGGCCGGCTTCGGGCTGGCGCCCATGACCATGTCGCCCCTCGTCGCCTGGCTGGTGCAGGGGCATGACTGGCGCAGCACGCTGCAGATCGTGGCGGCCATCGTCGCGGGGCTGATGGTGCCGACGGCGCTTTTGATTCGCCGGCCTCCGGCGCTCACGCAAGCGGCTGCGCCCGACGCTGCCGCAGCCTCGCCCGCGTCGGCCGGCCAGGTGCTGCGCTCGGCGCCCTTCCTCATCCTCACCTTGATGAGCTTCTTGAGCTGCGCCACGCACTCGGGGCCGATCTTTCACACCGTCAGCTACGCCGTCACCTGCGGCATCCCGCTGATGGTGGCCGTGTCCATCTACAGCCTCGAAGGCGTATCGGGCATGGTGGGCCGCTTGGTCTTTGGCTTGCTGGGCGACCGCTTCGGCGCCGCGCGCGTGCTCACCCTCGCGCTGCTGGCCCAGGCCGTCGTGGCGCTGGGCTACGCGGCCGCGCGCGAGCTCGGCAGCTTCTACACCGTGGCCGCACTGTTCGGCTTCACCTACGCGGGCGTGATGCCCCTCTTCGCCGTCATCGCCCGCGAGAACTTCCCGCTGCACCTGATGGGCACCGTCATCGGCGGCACCGCCACCGCCAGCAGCCTCGGCATGGCCCTGGGGCCCGTGGCCGGTGGCTTGATCTACGACGCATTCACCAGCTACGTCGGGCTGTTCGTCGGGGCCTTTGCGCTGGGGCTGGGCGCCTTCTTGGCGGCGGTGGTGTTTGCGAGATTGCCGAAGGGGCGGGTGGTGGCCGGGTGAAGGAACGGAAGCGGCGGGTGCATGTGCGCCCGTCGCGCGAGCAGATGTGACGGCGCTCCTCAGTCCTCTGCGTCAGGGCGGCAGCGTGGCTTGACGGCCTTGAGTACTGTCGCCACGTCGGCGGCCTCAGCGGGATAGCTTGCGGCTAGGCTGGCTCTGTCCGCTCTCGATGCCTTTCGCGCGGCCTCACTTGCGGAGGCAAGTATTTGGTCCAAGTCGCGCTCCTGCAGACGCATGGCCGCGAGAACTTCCGCGTTGCTGAAGCTGCTTGCTCCACGGGCTGCCAAGCTGACGATGGCGGAAATGGACCGATCGTCGCAGTTCCAGGCGTCACGCTTGAGAGCGGCGATTGCTTCAGATTCTTGCTGCGGGTGGAAACGAGTCTCCAATTCGTGCACCAAGTTTGCTGCTGCGCCGACTTCACCTTCCTTCAGGCTTCTCCGCAAGAGCGGCACGAGCTGGCTGCGCGCAAAGGCATCGAGGGCTTGGCACTCGCGCAACTTAAGCTCCTGGTCTTCTAGCAATTGGGCGGTACTCGGTCGGAACTTTTGGCGCTGCGCGTCCTCTAGCACCTCGCGCATGATTGGCGAGCTGAATTCCATTTCGTTGCACAGTTGAATCTCGGCGGCTGCCTTTGCGGCAAGACCGGGAGCTGGCGATGAGATGGCCTGCTGGACGAGCCGCTGAATCCGCGAAGGGTCGCGAGCGAGTAGGGTGGTGGTCAGCGCAGGGGTGGTGCTCGAAACGTTGGCCGAAGCGGATTGCGCGGGTAGAGCTTCAGATCTTTCTTGAGTTCTTGGCTGTGGGGCAACTCGATGCGGCTCATTTGAGCCAATGATTTCCTGCTGGACCGATGTTCCGGTCGGCTTGGTACCCGAGGCAAGCAAAGCGAAGAAGACGACTGCTCCGATCCCTGCAATCCAAATCAGGTTTGAGCGTGGCTTCACAACGGCGAAGCGTTGGCCACCACCTGCGCGCGCAGCGCGGGGTGCAGGCTTGCCTCGGTGACGACATCGACTCGGCACCCTAGCAACTCCTGCACATCCAGCAGCAGGCCGCCCAGCGCAAGCGCGCTGGTCCCGGGGGCGAGGGTCACCAACAGATCCACATCGCTGGCGTCACCAGCGTCGCCTCGGCTCATCGAGCCAAACACCCGCACCGCCGTGACGCCACGGCGGCTTGCTAGCGCCAGCAGTGCGTTGCGTTGGGTTTCAATGAGCGAGTGCATGCGCGCCAGTCTAGCCAAGCGTCAGCGCTGGAGGCGTCAAACCGCCGGCAGTGAATACGCGATTCTGCTGCCGGTGACAGCAATCCATCCCTTGCTCTCAAGTGCTTTCAGGATGGCCGCTACGTCGCTATCACTGAGCTGCTTCTGGAACAGCGCACTGATGGTGCTGGTCAAAGTCTTGACTGTGCGGGGGCGAGAGGCGCCGCGCTGCTGCAGGTTCGAGAGCACTACGTCCACCCTCTCGGGTGTGCTCTTCGAACTGGATGCCTTCAGCAAAGGAATGTCGGCCACATCCTTTGACCGAACGGCCAGCACCTTGCGCTCTTGCAGGTGCACGATCAGAGGATCAAATCCGGTGTCCTTCGAGATGATGTGGAAGAAGGCTGTTGGGTCCTCGGCGGCAATCCGCCCCACATGGAAGGCGATGTGAAAGTCCAGCGCATTCGACCCATTGCCTGAGATCTTGATGTACTCCGCCCGCGAGCCCAGTCTTTGCAGGGCTGAGGCGGTGTCGTAGCTCAGCTTGTTCTGGTTTGCGCCAACGAAGACGATCACGCGAAAGTGCTCGCCATCGAGCTCGGCTAGCGAGCCGGGCTGCACGTTTTCGTAGTCAATCAGTACATAGTTGGTACGCATGAAGATCTGAGTTCGTCTGCGAGACCCCATCATGTCAGAGCGCACCGGAAGCAGGGTTTGGGGCCGCGAGCGCTATGTCCGATTTGTTCGCACATGACCTCGCGATAGCGCCCAAGCACTGCGTCTGACGCACTAGCCCAACGGCTGTTTACAGTAGCACGTCGCTTCAGGAGCCCCGCATGTGCGTCAACTCTGGCAAAGCCAAGAACCGTCAGAACAGGCCCCACGTCAAGGGCACGATGGCCGCACGCAAGAGCTCCTTTGAGACCAAGTTCAGTCACTGGATTGCCACGCAGAACGCGCACGTCGACAGGCACGGCGTTCCCGGCGCGGATTTGCGCCCCTGGTGAGCCGCGAGCAACGTGGACGACAGCACCTTGGTCTTGCAGGAGTCTTGGGCTCGCGCCTGGCAGACCCTGGGAACCTCAGCGCCATCCGGCTTGATGGAGCGACTACTGGCCCGCTACGCCGAGCCTCATCGCCGCTATCACTCTCAGCAGCACCTGCACGAGTGCCTAGTCCATCTGCGTCCTGCGCTGCATCTGACCGAGCACCCTGGCGAGGTCGAGATCGCGCTGTGGTTCCATGACGCGATCTACGAGTTGAAGGCGCAGGACAACGAGGCGCAAAGCGCGCAGTGGGCAGCGCGCGCTTTGGCGGCAGCGGGGCTTTCGTCCGACGTGTGCGAGCGCGTGGTGGCGCTGGTGATGGCGACGCGGCACGCGGCCTCGCCGACGGCGCCTGACGCGCAACTGCTGGTGGATGCGGATCTCGCCATCTTGGGTGCGACGCCCGAGCGCTTTGCCGAGTACGAACGGCAAATCCGCGAGGAATACGCCTGGGTGCCGGGCTGGATCTTCCGGCGCAAGCGCCGTGCGGTGCTGCGCCAGTTCCTGGAGCGCGAGCCGCTCTATGCCACGGCCCACTTTCGAGAGCGGCTTGAGTCAGCGGCGCGGCGCAATCTGGCACAGGCGATCCGCTGACGACCGCGCCCACATCGCGGCCCACAATGCCGCGCAGCATGCGCATTGCATCCAAGGAGCCCCCATGCCCGTCTACGTCATCGCCGACATCGAAGTGCTCGATGCCACCTTGTTCGAGGAGTACCGCCAGAAGGTGCCCGCCACCATCGCCGCCCACGGCGGGCGCTACCTGGCGCGGGGTGGCACGACGCAGGTGCTGGAGGGTGACTGGACGCCCAGGCGCTGCGTGATGCTGGAGTTCCCGGACATGGCGCACTTCCAGGCCTGGTGGGACTCGCCCGA
>CALMQC010000525.1 GCA_937871895.1 uncultured Roseateles sp.
GCCTACGCCGCCACCGTCGGCGCGCTGCGCGGCTCCTCGGCCAAGGCCATCGCGGCCCATGCCGAGCGAACCGCTAACTCAACGGTGCCATACCAAGGCTTTGGCCTCTTTGACGAAGCCGGCGGCTTGCTCGCCTGCGGTCAGATCGTGCGCGAAGGCAGCCTCGTCGGCCTCTACGACATCGCCTCCGCCCGCCCCCGCCAAGGCCATGCCGAGCGCCTGTGCCGCGCCCTGCTCGCCACGGCCTACGCCCAAGGCGCGCGCGAGGCCTATTTGCAAGTCGGCTGTGACAACGATGCCGCCCAGCAGCTCTACCGCAAGCTCGGCTTCACCTGGGCCTACCGCTACCACTACCGCAGCCCGACCGATTTGGTGGACTGACCAGCTTGGTCTATCGCCCCAACGAGCTCACATCAATCGCTTTCACACCCGCCACCAACTGCTTGGCGAAAAATGCCTGGGTGTGAGGCTCCTGCATGTGGGCCTTCAGCGCCTCGTCGCTGACGAAGTGCTCCAACAGCACAAAGTCATCCGCATCGCCGAGGGCCTGGAAGAGCGTGAACGACACGCAGCCCGCCTCGGGCCGCGTGGCGGCTTCGAGCGCCAGCAGCGCCTCGCGCAGTGCGGCCGACTGGCCGGGGCGGCCCTGGATGCGGGCGAGCTTGAGGACGGGGGTGGTGCTGGACATGAGGGTCTCCCTGACGGTGACCCGCGATGGTTTCACGGGCGACCGAAGCACCCTTGTCGCGCAGGGTTACCGGCAGGGTGCTAACCCTGTGGCGCCGGAGGAGGCGCTCACTGCGAAGGCCTTGTTCAGCGCCTCCCTCAGCCGCGCAGCACCTGCTCGCGCAGATAGGTTGGCCCGGCAGCGATGCGGCGGCCGTAGGAGCGTTCGGCCTCGGAATTGGTGGGCCAGCTGCCCCCAAAGCGCAGTGCCCAGCGCGCGGTGTCGTAGGGGATGCGGCACAGGCTCAGGTGCAGGCCTTGGGCGTTGACGCTGGCCAGCGGCGCGCTGGGGCCCGCGTCGGCCGGGCCGAGCGGCGCGGTGGCGATGCGCGTGCACAGCCCCGTCAGCTCGCCAGCCACGTTAGGCATGCCGGCCGCGCCGTTGTTCAGTAGCCAATGCCCGTCGCCCAGGGCTTGCATCACCGGCAGGCAGCTGTGGCTGCTGGCCCAGTGCTGCACGCCGGCTTCGGCGCAGGCCGCGCGTGCAGCGTCGCGTGTCTCGGGCTGGCTCAGGGCTTCTTGCGAGAAGCTCCAGCCCGCCAGCGAATGCGCGTCGCCATGCACGATGCCGATGGGCACGCCGCCCACCTCGGCGCGCAGGAATTGCGGCAGCGCCGCGAGCTGCACGCGCACGGGGTCGGGCACCACGGCGTGCAGGCGCTGGATGATGCGGTTGCTGTAGTCCACGGTCTCGTCGCCCACCCAGTCGGGGTAGCCGCAGCCGCAGCCGTTGTCGGCCAGCGCGTCGCGCGCCAGCTCGGTCTCGACATTGCCGCGCGTGGCGTGGTGGCGCTCCACGCCGGCCTGGATGGCGGCAAACCAGGCGGGCTCGGCGTCGAACCAATGGAAGTCGCCGTTGAAGACCAGGGCCTTGCGCGGCGCGGGGTCGGCGTCAAAGGCGGCCTGCAATGCCGCCAAGGCCTCCAGGTTGCCGTAGAGGCCGCCCACCACCCAGAGCGCGTCGAGGCCCTGCAGCGCGGGCCGGAGCGGTGCCTGCGCGATGTCGCGCGGTTGGTAGCGGTAGTCAAGCGGGCAGCTGCGTCCGGCGGTCATGGCGTGGAGGGGGTCAGCAAAGAGGGGTGAAAGGGATGAGTCGTTGCCGTGCCTGCCACCGCGTCGTCGGCTGAGTTCGCCCGGTAGAGCGCCCGCAGCGACTGCTGCAGCGCGACGCTGTCGTCCACAGCCGCGTCCAGCACGATGCGGCCCTCGCGCAGACCGATCACGCGCGTGGCCACCAGTGGCAGCAGCTCCAGCTGGTGCAGCACGGTGACGAGGGCGCCCGCGCCCGCCGCCTGCTGCAGCCAGGCGCAGGCTTGCTCGGCGGCGCGGGGGTCGAGCTGGGCGGTGGCGTGGTGCAGCGGTCGGTGGGGCTGCGCACGGCG
>CALMQC010000526.1 GCA_937871895.1 uncultured Roseateles sp.
CCCTCAGCCACTACACCGACTGGACAGTCGGCCACGTGCACAGCGGCGCGCTGGGCTGGGTGGGCCTGATTTCGATGGGCTGCCTCTACCACCTGATCCCGCGCATGGTGGGCCGCACGGAGATGTTCTCCAAGCGCGCCATCGAGCTGCACTTCTGGGTGGCCACGCTGGGCATCGTGCTCTACATCGCCGCGATGTGGATTGCCGGTGTGATGCAGGGCTTGATGTGGCGCGCGACCAATGCCGACGGCACCCTGGTCAACACCTTTGTCGAGAGCGTGAAGGCGACCTATCCCTTCTACGTGATCCGTCTGGGCGGGGGCCTGCTGTACCTGGCTGGCATGTGTGTGATGGCCTGGAATGTGATCAAGACCGTGCAGGCAGGCAAGCCTGAGCAGGTCCGCATCCCCGCCGTGGCGGCCCAGGCCTGAGAGGAGCAAGAACCATGAGCAATCACGCCGTCAATGGCCACCAAAAGATCGAGACCAGCAACTTTCTGATGATCGTGCTGATCCTGCTGACCGTCGCGATCGGTGGCATCGTCGAGATCGTCCCGCTGTTCTTCCAGCGCTCCACCACGCAGCCGGTGGCGGGCCTCAAGCCCTACACCGCCTTGCAACTGGCTGGACGCGACATCTATGTCCGCGAGGGTTGCTACAACTGCCACTCGCAGATGATCCGCCCGCTGCAGGCCGAGACCCTGCGCTACGGCCACTACTCGCTGGCGGGTGAGTTCGTCTACGACCACCCCTTCCAGTGGGGCAGCAAGCGCACCGGCCCGGACCTCGCCCGCGTGGGTGGCAAGTACAGCGACGAGTGGCATCGCGTCCACCTCAACAACCCGCGCGATCTCGTTCCCGAGTCCAACATGCCCGCCTATGCGTGGCTGGAGCGCTCGCCGGTGGATGCCGCCGGCATGCCCGTCCGCCTCAAGGCCATGCGCACCCTCGGGGCTCCCTACACCGACGCGGAGATCAATGACTCCACCAAGGCCGTGGCCGGCAAGACCGAGCTCGACGCCCTGGTGGCCTATCTCCAAGTCCTCGGTACTGCCGTCAAGTGATCGCCATGACACTCAACGATTTAAGAATTGCCGTGACCCTGCTGTCATTCGCTGCCTTCGTCGGCATCCTGATCTGGGCCTGGTCGGCGCGCAACCGCGCGAGCTTTGAGCAGGACGCCTTGTTGCCTTTCCAGGAGGAGGATCGCCATGAGTGACTTTTTCAGCGACGGCTGGTCAACCTTCGTCGCCGCGGTGACGGTGATCGGCCTGGTCTTTTGCATCGCCATCCTGCTGATCGCGGCACGCCGCCGCCCGATGGCAAACGACAACACCACGGGCCACGTGTGGGACCAAGACCTGCGCGAGCTCAACAACCCGCTTCCCATGTGGTGGATGGGGCTGTTCGTGATCACCGTGCTGTTTGCCGGTGCCTACCTGGCGCTCTACCCCGGGCTCGGCAGCGCCAAGGGCACGCTGGCTTGGTCCAGCGTGGCGGAGCACGACCGTGACACCGCCGCCGCGCGTGCGGCCATGGCCCCGGTCTACCAGCGTTTTGCCAGCATGACGCCTGCGCAGCTCGCTGCCGACAACGAGGCACGCGGCATTGGCGAGCGCCTCTTTGGCAACTACTGCGCCGGTTGCCACGGTGCCGACGCCAAGGGCTCCAAGGGCTTCCCCAACCTGACCGACAAGGACTGGCTCTGGGGCGGCGAGTACGACACCATCGTCGAGACCATCACCAAGGGTCGTCAGGGCCAGATGCCACCGATGGCGGCCGCCGTCGGCTCTGCGGATGACGTCCGCAACGTCGCCAACTACGTGCTCTCGCTCTCTGGTAGCCCGCACAACTCCCTGGCCGCCCAATTGGGCAAGGAGAAGTTCGTCGTCTGCGCGGCTTGCCACGGCCCGGCGGGCAAGGGCAACACGGCCCTCGGAGCGCCCAATCTGACCGACAAGACCTGGCTGCACGGCTGGGGCGAAGACGCCGTCATGGCCATGGTCAACAACGGCAAGACCAATGTCATGCCCGCCCATGGCGAGAAGCTGACGCCCGAGCAAATCCGCGTGCTCGCCGCGTACGTCTGGGGTTTTTCTAACGCTCGCTGATGACTGAAGGTCCTGCGCCCGTCGAACAGACCGTCCGGCTGTACCGGTCTGAAGACAAGATTCAGCCACGCGCCGTCAGCGGCTGGTTTGCCGGCTGGCGCTGGGCCCTCGTCGCCTTCACGCAGATCCTCTACTACGGCCTGCCCTGGCTGCAGTGGGGAGAGCGCCAGGCAGTGCTGTTCGATCTGGGCGCCCGGCGCTTCTATCTGTTCGGCCTGGTGCTCTACCCGCAGGACTTCGTCTACCTCACGGTCCTGCTGCTGATCTCGGCCTACGGGCTCTTCCTGTTCACGGCGGTGGCCGGGCGGCTGTGGTGTGGCTATGCCTGCCCGCAGACGGTCTACACCGAGATCTTCATGGCCGTGGAGCGCTGGTTCGAAGGCGACCGCAATGCGCGCATTCGCCTCGACAGCAGCCCCTGGACGCTGAACAAGCTGGCACGCAAGTCCGGCAAGCAGGCGGTCTGGATCGCCATCGGCCTGTGGACGGGCTTCACCTTCGTCGGCTACTTCACGCCCATCCTGACCCTGGGCCATGAAGTGCTGCACCTGTCGCTCGGGCCCTGGGAGAGCTTCTGGCTGCTGTTCTACGGCTTTGCCACCTATGGCAATGCCGGCTACATGCGCGAGCAGGTCTGCAAGTACATGTGCCCCTATGCGCGCTTCCAGAGCGCGATGTTCGACAAGGACACGCTGATCATCAGCTACGACGTCGAACGCGGCGAGCCGCGCGGCGCCAAGCGGGAGAAGAAGGGCGAAACGCGTGCGGAGGGCGTGGGCGACTGCGTCGACTGCAAGCTCTGCGTGCAGGTCTGCCCCACGGGTATCGACATTCGCAATGGCCTGCAGTACGAGTGCATCGGCTGCGCGGCTTGCATCGACGTCTGCAATGGCGTGATGGACAAGGTCGGCTACCCGCGTGGCCTGATCCGCTACGACACCCAGAACGGCATCGCCCAGCACCTGTCGGCCGGGCAGCGTTGGCGCCGCGTGTTCCGGCCCCGCGTGTTGATCTACGGCAGCGTGCTGGTGCTGATTTTTGCGGCGCTGGTGGCCAGCCTGGCTCTGCGCCACAGCTTCCGGGCCGACGTCGTGCGCGACCGCGCCACCCTGGCCCGCCAGGTCGAGGATGGCTACATCGAGAACCTCTACCGCCTGCAGTTGATGAACGCCAGCGAGCGCGTGCAGCGTTTCAGCGTCACCGCGCAAGGCCTGCCCAGCCTCGTCGTGACGCCTGAGTTGCGTGGCGTCGAGGTGGGCCCCGCGCAGGCGCGCTGGGTCTCGCTCGGGGTGCGCTTGCCCCCCGGGCATGGCCTCAAGCCTGGCGCCCACCCCATGAGCTTCCGTGTCGAGGCCGATGGCGGCGAGCACCTGGATGAGAAGACCACCTTCGTGGTGCCGCGATAGCCGCGACACAGACCGGATCGGAGAACCAGACCATGAGTGAAGCCCCAACCCAAGCCAACCGCCCCTGGTGGCGCGAGCCGATGATGTATCTCGTTGTCGGCGGCCCGCTGACCGTGGTCGTCGCCAGCTTCTTTACCCTCGCTCTGGCGCTGCGCCACCCCGACCCGCCGGTGCAAACCCGCCAGGTGGCCGCCGATGACGCGGCCGAGCAGCCCGCCATCACGGCCCGCAACCACGCCGCCACGGGCGGGCAACGCTGATGGACGGGCAGCAGGCTGCCGGGCGCGCTGCCCGCATCCTGATGGCCAGCATCTGGCCGGCCTTCGTCATGGCGGGGGTGCTGGAGGGCCTGGTGTTCTCGGTCATCGACCCGCAGGACCTGCACTGGTTCGGCGGCGAGGCCATCGAGTGGTCGCGCTCAGCGATCTACTCGGTCAGCTTCCTGATCTTTTGGCTGGTCACCACCATCGCCTGCAGCATGACGGCGCTGCTGGTGCAACTGCCTGAGCACGAGGAACCCGGGCGCCGCAGCGCCCCGAACTGGCCCCGCTGAACGCCGGTGTGGTCAGCGGGTGGCGTTGGCCACCATCTGCTGCAGGGCCTCGGCCCGCAGCACGCGGATCTGGCGCTGCTTGACCTCCAGCAGCCCTTCATCCTGGAACTTGGAGAAGGTGCGACTCACCGTCTCCAGCTTCAGCCCCAGGTAGCTGCCGATCTCCTCGCGCGTCATGCGCAGCACCACGGCCGTGCCAGAGAAACCGCGCGCCTCCAGGCGCTCGGTCAGGTTCAGCAAAAAGGTCGCCAGGCGCTCCTCGGCGCGCATGCTGCCCAGCAGCAGCATCACACCCTGGTCGCGCACGATCTCGCGGCTCATGATCTTGTGGAAACTGTGCTGCAGCGCGGTGAAGTGCTGCGACAGCGACTCCAAGTCGGCGTAGTTGATCACGCAGACGGAGGAGTCCTCCAGCGCGGTGGCATCGCAGTGGTGCCGGTCGGTGCTGATGCCGTCCAGCCCCAGCAGTTCGCCCGCCATCTGGAAGCCCGTGACCTGGTCACGCCCGTCTTCGCTGGTGACCGAGGTCTTGAAAAAGCCCGTGCGTACCGCGTACAGCGCCGCGAAGTTGTCGCCGCTGCGGAACAACTGCTCGCCCTTGGGGACGGTGCGGCGGCGGTTGACCAGGGTATCGAGCCGGCCCAGGTCGTTCGTCGAGAGGCCCAGGGGCAGGCAGAGCTCACGAAGATTGCAGGACGCACAGGCGACTTGCAGCGACTCGACCGGGCGAATTGGCGTGCTGTGGGGCGTGCTGTTCTGCATGGCAAAGAATTATGCTGGTTTAAGTCCGTGAATGACCATGGGCGCGCACTGCAAAAGGGCATCGCGCGGCAACGCCACCGTTGATCCACGTCAACCGGAAGAGGAGGGTGCTCGGGCACATTCGCCCCATGACATCGACCGTCCTCTCTCCCGAAATCGACGCCGAGCTGCTGCGGCGTTATGACATCTCGGGGCCACGATACACCTCCTACCCAACGGCGGACCGGTTCGTCGAGGCTTTCCAGGCCGACCAGCACCGCCTGGCGCTGCAGCAACGCGTGCCCGGCGCGCCGATGTCGATCTACGTCCACATCCCGTTCTGCGAGTCGGTCTGCTACTACTGCGCCTGTAACAAGATCATCACGCGGCACCACGAGCGTGCGGCTGAATACCTGGCCGTGCTCTACGCGGAGATGGACCTCTACCGCGCCGAGTTGGGTGCGGGCATCCAGGTGTCACAACTGCACCTGGGCGGGGGCTCGCCCACCTTCCTGAGCGACGACGAGCTTGAGCAACTGATGGCCGAGATCGGCAAGCGCTTCAAGCTCGTGCCCAGCGCCGAGCTGTCCATCGAGGTGGATCCGCGCACCGTGGATGCCGAACGCCTGGCGCGGCTCAAGGCCATGGGCTTCAACCGCCTGTCCTTCGGCGTCCAGGACTTTGACCCTGAAGTGCAAAAGGCGGTGCACCGCATCCAGCCGCCCGAGCAGGTGCAGGCGCTCGTCGAGGCCGCCCGGGCGCTGAAGTTCGACTCCATCAATGTCGATCTGATCTACGGCCTGCCGCAGCAGACGCCGGTCAGCTTCCGCCGCACCATCGAGCAGGTCTGCGCGCTGCAGCCGGACCGCATCGCCTTGTATGGCTATGCCCACCTGCCGGCGCGCTTCAAGCCACAGCGCCGCATCGTGGCCGAGTTGCTGCCGCCTGCGGGTGACAAGCTGACCATGCTGGCCGGCGCCATCAGCGACTTCCTGGCCGCGGGCTACGAGTACATCGGCATGGACCACTTTGCCAAGCGTGACGACAGCCTGGCCATCGCCAAGCGTCAGGGTCGGCTGCATCGCAACTTCCAGGGCTATTCCACCCAGCCCGATGCAGACCTGATCGGCCTGGGCGTGTCGTCCATCGCTCGCATCGGCGCCACCTACAGCCAGAACGCCAAGACCCTGGACGAGTACTACGACGCCGTGAGGCGTGGTCAGTTCCCGACCCAGCGCGGCCTGGCCCTGAGCCGCGACGACCTGCTGCGCCGCGCCATGATCATGGGCCTGATGTGCCAGGGCCGCGTCGAGTTCGAGTCCATCCGCCTGGCCTATCTGGTGGATGTGCCGACCTACTTCGCACCCGAGATGGAGCGCCTGCAGGGGCTGGCCGATCAGGGCTTGGTGAACCTGGAGGCCGACGCCATCCAGGTCACGCCGCTGGGCTGGTACTTCGTGCGCGCGGTGGCGATGGTGTTTGACCGCTATCTGCAGGCCGATGCCAGCCGCGAGCGTTTCTCGCGCATCATCTGAGCTTCTGACTGAATCGCTCGCGCGCCGGCGCGACCTGCCTGGATGCTTGAGATCACCTTGGTCGGCTCTGCCGCCCTGATGGGCTTGGCCGGCAGCCCGCACTGCGCGCTGATGTGTGGCGGCCCTTGTGCGGCCACCTGCGGGCAGTCGAGGCGGGCACAAACCCAATTCCTCGCGGGGCGGGCGCTGAGCTACGCCGTCGCCGGCGCCGTTGCTGCTGCCGCTGTGCAGGCCCTGGGCTGGATGACGCAGGGCAGGGCGGTGATGCAGCCCGTCTGGGCGCTCGCACATGCCGCGCTGCTGATGCTGGGCCTCAGCCTGCTCTGGCTGGGCCGTCAGCCCATTTGGCTAGACGGCATCGGTGCCGGTTGGCTGCGCCGCTCGTCGCGGGCGCCCGGTCTGGCCGGCCTGGCCTGGGTGGCCTGGCCCTGCGGGCTGCTGCAGTCGGCCTTGCTGGTGGCGGGGCTCACCTCGTCGCCCCTCGGCGGGGGCCTGGCCATGCTGGCGTTTGCGCTCGCCAGCAGCCCGGGTCTCGTGGCGGCGCCCTGGGTGCTGCGCCGGCTCAAGCTGTCGCCCGCCTGGTCGGCGCGGCTGGCGGGCCTGGGCCTGGCGCTGGCCTCAGGCTGGGCGCTGGGTCATGGCGTGTGGGAGACGGTTCGCCTCTACTGCTGAGGCAATGAAACGCCAGGCACCCCCTTTAAACTCGCGCGCTTTCCTCTTTGCCCTCCCGGAGCCCATCCCCATGTACCAGCACGTCACGGTGCCCGAAGGCGGCCGAAAGATCACGGCCAAGGCCGACGCCACGCTCAGCGTGCCTGACCAGCCCATCATCCCCTTCATCGAAGGCGACGGAGTGGGCGTGGACATCACGCCGGTCATGCTGCAAGTGGTGGATGCTGCCGTCGAGAAGGCCTATGGCGGCCGCCGCAAGATCCACTGGATGGAGGTCTACGCC
>CALMQC010000527.1 GCA_937871895.1 uncultured Roseateles sp.
CACGTGGCCCAGGTTGAGCAGGGCATGGGCGAAGCCGGGCTGCAGCTGCAGCGCGTCGACGCACAGGCTGCCCTGGCGCGCGCCTCCGGCTGTGGCGACCACGACCCATTCGAGCGCCTGCGTGCGGCGCAGCGTGCGATCCGCCACCGGGCCCCAGGCGAACTGGACCTGCCGCTGCTTGAAAACCGTGGGCTCTGGCAGCGCAGCCGGCACGAAGCCCGGCCGCGTGACCCACCAGACGTTGTCGCCCGAGGCATCGACGAGCTTCAGTTGCAGTTCATTGCCGGCGCCATGCCCCGACAGCCGAGTGTGCAGTGCGAAGTTGGCCGGCCAGTCCTGCGGCCACGCGCGGCGCAGCACGGCGTAGCCCGAGACGCCGTTGAAGTCGTAGTCGAGGCAGTGCTGATCGCCCTGCTGGCGGTGGCTCACCTTGACCTGGTCGGAGCCGGAGGCTTGCCATTCACCGGCAAACGCCACACCCACAAGCACGCTCAGCACTCCTCCCACCAGCCACGAGCGCCACGCGCTCGGGCGCCCCTCCAGCGGCCGTCGTGGAACTGGCTCTGCCAGGCCACTGACGGCGCCCCCCTGGGGGGGCTCGCGAAGCGAGTACGGGGGGGGACTCATTTCACCCCACCCAACATCAAGCCTTGCAAGTAGAAGCGCTGCAAAGCGATGAAGAGCAGCAGCACCGGCAGCACGGTGATGACGGCGCCCGCCATCATGAACTCGCTGTCCTGCACATGCTCACGTGACAGCGCGGCCAGGGCGACGGGCAGGGTGTGCAGGTCGCCGTCGGTCAGCATGATCAGCGGCCACATGAAGTCGTTCCAACTGCCCAGGAAGGCGAACAGCGCCAGCGTGACCAGCACCGGCGTGAGCAGGGGCAGCACGACGCTGACGAAGGTGCGCCACTCGCCGGCACCGTCGATGCGGGCGGCTTCGAGCAGGTCCTGCGGCACATTGAGCGCGTACTGCCGCACCAAGAAGATGCCGAAGATGCCGGCCATGCCCGGCACCAGCACGCCCATCCAGGTGTTCACGAGTCCGAGGCCCTTGAGCATCAGGAACAGCGGCAGCATGGCCACCTGGCCGGGGATGACGAGCGCCGCTAACAGCAGCGCAAACACGCGGTCCCGGTGGCGAAAGCGCAGGCGCGCAAAGGCATAGCCAGCGAGGGTGTTGAAGGTGGTCGAGACCAGCGTGGTGCCGAGCGCAAGTAGCAGGCTGTTGATGAAGGCTCGGCCGATGCCGGCGCCACCGAACAGCTTTTCATAGTGCTGCAGCGTCGGGTGCTGGGGCAGCAGCGGCGGCGGCAGGCTGGCGGCCTCGCCAGGCTGCATGAAGGAGACGCACAGCATCCACACCAGCGGGAAGACGGTGACCAGCGCCAGCAGCGCGAGCAGGCCGTTGACGAGGATGGCGCGGGGGTGCTTCATCGCAGGCATCGAGAAACACAGCCACAGAGGCACAGAGACACAGAGGAAAGGCATGGAGGTTCTCTGTGCCTCTGTGTCTCTGTGGCTGTGTTCACGGGCCAGGCCGACAGACTCATGCCGTCACCTCACCAAACGCGCGTCGGTGCAAGGCCAGCAGCCCGCGCGTGACGATCAGGATGATCACGAAGAGCACGAAGGCCACGCTTGACGCCGCGCCCAGGTTCCACCACTTGAAGCCCTCTTCGTACATCAGGTAGAGCACACTGACCGTGCTTTGCAGCGGGCCGCCCTGGGTCATCACATAGGGCTCGGCAAAGAGCTGGAAGTAGCCGGCCGTGGTGAGGATGCTGACCATCAGCACCGTGGGCGCGAGGCTGGGCAGGGTGATGTGCCAGAACTGCGCCCAAGCCTTGGCACCGTCGAGCCGGGCGGCGTCGTACAGGTCCTGCGGCACGGCCTGCAGCGCGGCGATGAAGATGATCATGTTGCCGCCGAAGTTCTTCCAGGCGGCAAAGAGGATGATGGTCGGCATGGACCAGTTCGGGTCGCCCAGCCAGTCGATGGGGTCCAGCCCCAGGGCTTGCAGGCCGTGGTTGACCCAGCCGTACTTGACGTGGAACAGGTAACGCCAGATGACGGCCACGGCCACCAGGGTGGTGACCACGGGCGCAAAGAGCGCGGTGCGGAAGAACGGCTTGAAGCGCGCCAGCGGCGACTGCAGCAGCACGGCTGCGCCCAGCGACAGCCCCAGTGACAGCGGCACCCCCAAGGCCACGAAGTAGGCCGTATTGGCCAGCGAGGTCCAGAACAGCGGCATCTCCAACACGCGCTGGTAGTTGGCCAGGCCTTGCCAGCGCAGGTTGCGCAGGTCGGCCAGCGCGTAGATGTCGAAGTCGGTCAGGCTGAGCAGCAAGCCGGCGACGACGGGCAGCACGAAAAACAGCGCAATGACGCTGAGCGCCGGGGCCACAAAGCCCCAGGCGGCCAGGCCTTCGCGTTGGCTGGCTTTCATGTGCTGTGGCGCGCCAGCATCCAGCGGCGCTTTTCAAGCAAGGCGTCCACGCGCGCATCCAGCGCGGCAGCGGCCTCGGGGACGGGTGTGTGCCGGTGCACGGCACGCGCGGCCTCTAACTGCATCTCCTGCACGATGCGCTCCCACTCGGGCACGGCGGGCGTGGCACGGGCGCGCTGCAGCTGGCGATGGAAGGCGGCGGCGTGGCGGTCCTGCTCCAGGGTGCCGCCTTCGGGCAAAGGCTGCTGCCAGGTGGAGAGGCGCGGCGGCAGGTCGCCCGTCAGGCGGTAGAACTGCAACTGCACGGACGGCCGGCTCAGGTATTCGATGAGCTGCCAGGCCAGGGCCTTGTGGCGCGAGCGCTTGAAGATGCCGAGGCTGGCGCCGCCGGCGACCGAGGCGCCAAAGCCTTGTTTGGGGTCAGGCCCGGGCAGCTCGGCCGTGCTCCAGCTGTCGGCCAGCTCGGGCGGCATGCGACGCTTGAACTCGCCGATGTTCCAGGGCCCCGACAAGTAAAAGGCAAAGCTGCCGCGCCCGAACTCCTGCCAGAGGTTGGAGATCTGGTTGTTGGTGATGCCGGGGGCGTCGCCAGCAGCAAAGCGCTCCAGGTAGAAGTTCAGCGCCTTTTGAAAGCCGTTTGACCTGAAGTTGCCATAGCGCCCGCCCTCGCGTAGCAGTTCGTCGCCCTGCTGCAGGGCCAGGGCCAGCAGGGGCTCGAACTCATTGGTGGGCAGCAGCAGCGGCGCGGCAACCCCCGAGCGGCGCAAGGCAGCCAGACAGCCGCGCCAGTCATCCCAGGTCTGCGGCATCTGCGGCCAGCCGGCGCGGGCCAGCAGGTCGTGACGCACGAAGAGCAGCCGTGTGTCCACATACCAGGGCAGGCCCACGCGTTGGCCGCCGGCCAGGTTGGTGGCCCAGATGCCGGGGAAGTAGTCGTCGGCCGGCAGGGCGCTTTGCGCGATCCAGGGCTCCAGCGGCTCCAGCGCGCCGAGCTGCTGGAACTCCGGCAGCCAGGTGTTGCCGAGCTGGGCGATGTCGGGCGTGGCGTCGCCGGCAAAGGCGGTCAGCAGCTTCTCGTGCGCTGAGAGCCAGGGCAGGGTCTCGACCTTGACGCGCACGCCCGGGTGTTCGGCCTCGAAGCCGCGCAGCAGCTCACTGGCCACCAGGCCTTCGCGGCCCATCGCCCAAAAGCGCAGCACGCCGCCCTCGTCGCGACTGCAGCCGGCCAGCAGCGTGCTGGCAGCCAGGCATGCCTGTCGACGGTTTACTGACAGGCGCGGCATTGCCATCGAGCTGAGGTTTCCCAGCGGCCACCGCGGGACTGGCTTTGCCAGACCGTTGGTGGCGCCCCCTTGAGGGGGCCGGCGAAGCCGGTAGGGGGTGTGTTCATGTCAACCAACCGCCTTCAAAGCCAGCACGTCGCAAGCCTGCGCGCAGCATCGTGTGCTCGCGCATCAGCTTCCAGACCAGCTCGCCCTGGTGGTTGGCCAGGGCCATCAGCAGCGGGCCTTGGTCGATGCCCAGGTAGTCGGTATCGACCCAGCCCTTGCCGGGCTCAATGCGGCCATGCTGGAGCTTGACGTCGGTGAACGTGAAGCTGGGGTTGAAGGCGTCGAAGAAGCCATAGCGGCCCCAGGTGTGCGGGTGGCGCTCGCGGATGGCGACGAGGGCGGGGATGACGATCTCGGGCGCAAAGGGCAGGGAGCTGCCGGCGCCATAGGGGGCGAGGGTGCCGTCGTCGTGCTCGGCCAGGCCGCGCCCGGCGTAGCTGATGAAGCGCCGCGGCCGGCCGCCGAACTCACGCACCACGTCGGCGGGGCCGTCACTGGCCGTCACGCCAAACACGGTGCCGTCGTAGCCGGCCCAGCCCTCGGGGTTGGCGCGGGCATAGGCTTGCTGGGCGTAGGTGGCGCGGCGCGTGTTCTCGAAGTAATCGAGCTGGCCTGTGGGGTCGAGCCGCAGCAGCTCGGCGTCCTTGAGGCCCCGGTAATCAACCCAGCAGTGGTTGAACTGGTGGCCAAAGAGCGGCGCAAAGTGCAGATGCTGCTGCCCGTAGACGGTCTTCCAACTGCGGTCATAGGTGCTGGTCCAGGCGGCCCAGGCGCCGGGGCCCACGGGGTGCGTGGGCGAGCTGAGCGCCAGCAGGTAGACCATCATGGCCTCGTTGTAGCCGCGCCAGTCGTAGGCCAGGGGGCCGGACTCGGGCAGCCAGCCGTGGCTGATGGCGTCGCCGCGCACCTGGGCCCAGGTCCAGTCCACCCGCTCGACGAGGAACTGCACCTGCCGGCGGATCTGCATCTCGGGCGGGTTGGTGCCGTCGAAGTAGGCCTGGCTGTGCAGGGCGCCCATCAGCAGCAGGGCGGTGTCGACGGTGGAGAGCTCGCACTGCGCAAAGCGGTGCCCGGTCTCCATGTCGAGGAAGTGATAGAAGAAGCCCTTGTGTCCGGCCACGCCACGGCGTTGTGCGCCCTGGGGCAGGCCGGCCAGGAAGTTCAACACCTTGAGGGTGCGGTCCCGGGCTTGCGTTCGAGTGATGTAGCCGCGCTGGCTGCCAATGACGTAGGAGGAGAGCGCAAAACCGACGGCGGCAACGCTGCAGAACGACGGCGAGGGCCATCGGTCAGGGGTGAGACCCGTGACCGGATGGGCTATGTCCCAGAACCAATCGAAAGTGCGGCGTTCAAGCTCGGACAGGAATGCCTTGTGAGCATCCTCGGCCCGAGCCGGCAACTGGGCGAGCGCCTGGGGGGCACACGCAAGCCCAGCCGCCTGAGCCAGCCAGGCGCGGCGGGTGAAAGCGGTCATGAAATCAAGTGAGGGCCAGCATATCCGGCGCCCACACTCCTGGCAGGGTCAGAACTTGTAGTGGACCGCGATGCGAACCACGCGCGGGTCACCCGTGGTGCTGTTGGGCTTGCCGAGGTTGAGGTTGTCGCCCCCGACGGCATTCTTCGGGTCGTTGCCGCCCACCGGGCCACCACCCCAGTCATCAAAGCCGCCGTAGTTGGTGTTCTTGAAGAGGTTGAGCACGTCGGCCCGCAGGGTGAACTTGTGGTGGGCACCAAGGCTGAGTTCCTTCGCCAGGCCGATATCGACCTGACGATAGCTCGGGGCGTCGCCCTTCACATAGACGCACTTGTCCCAACCCGCCGCGCAGCTGGTGATGCGGCGCGGCAGGCCACTGGCCCAGGTGGCCTTGGTGGAGAACTGCATGCCCCAAGGCAGCTTGTCGATCATGAAAGCACCGACGACGCGGTGGCGGTCCACCAGCTTGCTGGGGTTCCAGCCGTGGGTGCTGCGGCCATAGGTCCAGTCGAAGATATTGCTGTCCCACTCCTTGTGGGTGGTCTGGGCGTCGGCATAGGTGTAGGCGACGCTGGCCGTCCAGCCTGAGGCGGTGGTGTAGGGCTTCTCGCCCTTGAGGAAGAGCGAGTCGGTGCGGGTGGCGCCGACGAAGTCACCGAGGATCAAGGTGCCGAAACCATTGGGGCCGCCCCACAGCGGGTCGATGGGGCTTTGCGTGGCCCAGCCGCCCTTGGGGTCGCGGTTGCCACCGAACCAGATGAACTGGTTGCGTGCGGTCACGCGGCTGTAGGCGGCTTCCACGTTCCAGTCGCCCACGGCCTGGCGCACGCCGACGCTGAGCTGGTCGGCATAGGGCAGCTTGAAGTCATTGCGGATCAGCCAGATCTCACCGCCGCTCTGCTTGTTCTTTTGCAGCTCGTCCAGCGCATGGTTGGCCATGGTGCGGTCATAGCTGCGGCCCCAGCCGCCAAAGACGACGGTGTTGCGGTCGCCGGTCACGTCGTAGGAGAAGCCCAGGCGCGGAGCGATGGCGCCCTTGAAGGCCTTGCGGGAGTTGCCGGTGCTGATGTAGTCGTCGATGTTGACGCCGCCCAGGGCCAGCGATTGGGCGTAGGTCTGGCCGCTCGGGGGCTTGATGCCCCAGCGCTCGCCGTCGGCGGCGCGCAGCGCGGCCACGCGGTCGGCGGGCGTGGCGTAGCCGTTGTTGAGCATGTTGCTCTCATAGTCCCAGCGCACGCCGAGGTTGAGCTCCAGCTGCTTGTCGATGGCCCAGTCGTCCTGGATGAAGAGGCCGAGCTGGCGGTTGCTGAAGTTGGCGTCGGCGCTGGGCAGGGCGCGGTCGATCTTGCATTGGTCGCTGTTGGCGCCGCCGTTGCTGATGTTGGTGCCGGTGCAGCTGCCGCCGCTGTAGTAGGGGTTGCCGGTGACGCGGTCGATCAGCGTTTCGACGATATCGACCGAGCGCGAGGTGCCACCCAGTTCGTACTTCATCGACTTGAGCTTGGCGCCGCCCTTGATGACGTGGCCGCGCAGGCCGGTGTAGCTGAGCTCCTCGGAGATGAAGACGCCCTTCTGGCGACGGTCTTGCGCGTCCGGCGAGCCGCCGGTGAAGAGCACGTCCTGCGAGGCGTCAAGGCGCGGCGGATTGGCGGTGGAGACCTTGTACTTGACGAAGGCCGTGGTGGCGGCGCTGCGCGGGTTCCAGTGGTAGTCCTCGTAGCCGGCGCGGGCCTCGCTCAGCCAGTCGCCACGGATCCACTCGTGCTTGAGGTCGAGGCGGGTCTCGTCGTTCTTGCGGTCCTTGTCGTTGCCGGGGGCCGAGAGGTCGGCCGACTCGGCGAGGTGGTCGCTCTCGCGGCGCACGCGGGCCGAGAAGCTCAGGCGCTGCTCGTCGTTGAGGTTGGCATCGACCTTGCCGAACAGCAGGTGCTCGGTGAAGCTGTCGATGTGGCTGCCCTTGGCGGCCAGGAGGGTGGGCACGATGCCCGCACTGGCGGGCAGCTTGTCGGTCTCGCGCGGGACGACCTGGCGCGAGTCGTCGATCTTCTTGCCGTCGTAGGCGAAGAAGAAGTGCACCTGGTCCTTCTTGATCGGGCCGCCGACGCTGAAGCCGAACTCCTTCTTGCTGGAGGGCGGGAGGGCGACGCCGTTCTTCTCACGCTCTTGCTCGAAGACGGTGAGCGAGCGCCAGTTGGTGCCGGTGCGGTCGGCATAGGCCTCGAACTGCAACTGGTTGGTGCCGGACTTGGTGACGGCGGTGATGGCGGCGCTGGAGACCTGGTCGAACTCGGCCTTGTAGTTCTGGGTCAGCACGCGGTACTCGGCGATGGCCGACTGCGGGAAGGGGTTGCCGCGCGAGGTGTCCTGCCCAGCCAGGCCGCCGCGCAGGATGTTGTTCTTCTGGCCCACGCCGTCGATGAAGACGTTGACGTGGTCGAAGTTCTGCGCGCCGGACTGCAGGCTGGTGTTGCCATTGCCATCACGCTGGAACACGACGCCGGGGGCGAGGTCGGCGCCGGAGAGGAAGTTGTGCGTGGCCTGGGGCAGGGCCTCCAGCATCTTTTGCGAGACCAGGGTGCCCATCTGCGAGTCACGCACGCCCTGGCGTGCCGAGCTGCCAGTGACCGTGACGGTGTTGAGGGTGTTGGCGCCACCGGCGGCCAGGTCCAGCGCAGCGGTTTCGGCCACGTGCAGGGTCACGGCTTGGGCGCTGCCGGCTTCGCTGCCGGCCATCACGCGCACCAGATAGCTGCCGGGCGGCAGGCCGAGCAGGGTGTAGCTGCCGTCGGATTGCGCGCGGGTTTTGTAGCTCAGGCCGGTGGCCTGATTCACCGCGATGACCGTGAGCTCGGCGCCGGCCTTGGCACTGACCTGGCCCTTGAGCGTCGCGGTGCTGACCTGGGCGTGCGCGGCACCCGCCAAGGCAAAGAAGACCGCAGTCGCCAGGGCATGGCGTTGGAATACAGCTGAAGGAATGCGCATCAAGGTCTCCTGGTTCTCGTAGGTTTTGGTGGGGTCAACGAAGGGGTCAACGAAGGGGGTCAGCGGGCGCCGCAGGACTGGCGGACCACCAACTCCACGGGCATCAGCACTTCGGGCTGGGGCGCGGCGTCGGCGCCGGCCTCGATCTGGCGGGTCAGCGCGTCCAGGGCCTGGCTGCCGAGCTGGGCGATGGGCACGCGCATGGTGGTGAGGGCGGGGTTCACGTAGCGGGCCAGCGGGATGTCGTCAAAGCCGGCGATGGCGATGTCCTGCGGCACGCGCAGTCCAGCGGCCGTGAAGCCGGCGAGCAGGGCCACGGCCATGGCGTCGTTGGCGGCAAAGATGGCGTCGGGCCGCTCGGCGGCCGGCATCGCGGCCAGGCGTGTGGCGGTGGCGGCCGCGCAGGCTTCGGTGAAGTCACCGGGCAGCAACTGGGTGGGCTGCGCGGCGCCGAGGCCGTCCACATAGCCGCGCTGGCGCTCTCGGGCCTCAAAGTTCTCGTCCGGCCCACCAAGGAAGGCGATGCGGCGGTGGCCGCTGGCCAGCAGGTGGCGCGTCATGGCCAGGGCGCCGCCGTAGTTATCGATGGCAAACACCGGGTGGCGCGACGCCGAGACGCCGGCATTCATCAGCACTGCCGGCAGGCTGGGCGGCACGTTCTGGGCCAGGAAGTCGGCGTCCACATGCGGCGACATGACCAGCAAGCCGTCCACACGACCGTTCATGGCGCGGATGGCGGCGGCGGTTTCGTCGGCATTGCCGTGCGAGCTGGACAGCAGCAGGTGCAGGCCCCGGCTGCGAGCGGCGGCGTCGATGCCGCGGATCAGCTCCGAGAAGAACTCGCCGTGCAGGTCAGGCAGCAGGGCGCCGATGGTGTCGGTGCGGCGCAGCACCATGCTGCGCGCCGCGCCGGAGGGGCTGTAGTGCAGCTTGCGCGCGGCTTCGAGCACGCGCTCGCGGGTCTCGGGCAGCACGTTCTCGAAGCCATTGAGCGCGCGGGAGACCGTGGCGACCGACATCCCCACGGCACGGGCGACGTCTTTGATGGTGGCGGGCATGGCGGGCGGGATGGAAGTGATGACAGCGAGAGTGTGCTTGTAAACGTTTTATGTAAACGTTTACACGTGATTTTGTCGAGTTTTGGTGCGGGGGTAAACCTGCGGAATACCCGTGGCGGTGCGGGAGCGGGTTGGCTCAGCGGCTCAGCGGCCGCCGTGCTGGAGTGCGTCGAGCTCGGCCTGGCTGAAGCCGGCCTGGCGCCGCGCTTCGAGGTTGAAGGGCGCCCGCAGCCGGGGTGCCTCGTAGCGTGCGGCCAGCTCGGCATAGGTGGCCACGGGGTCCAGCCCACGTTCATCGCACAGGTGCCGGTACCACCGGTTGCCGGCGGCCACGTGCCCGATCTCGTCGCGCAGGATCACGTCGAGGATCTCGCCGGCCCGGCGGTCACCGGCGCCGATGAGCTTGCGCTTCACGGCGGGCGAGGCATCCAGCCCGCGTGCCTCCAGCGTGCGGGGCACCAGCGCGATGCGGGCGAGGATGTCGTGCCGCGTGCGCTCGGCCATGTCCCACAGCGCGTTGTGGGCGTCGAAGTCGCCGTAGTCGAAGCCCATGGACAGCAAATGCTCGCGCAGCAGCGTGAAGTGCGTGGCCTCCTCCTGCGCGATGTGCAGCCAGTCGCGGTAGAAGGCCTCGGGCATGCCCGGGAAGCGCCAGCACACATCGAGCGCCAGGTTGATGGCGTTGAACTCGATGTGGGCAATGGCGTGCAGCAAGGCGGCGACGCCGGCCGGCGTGGACAGTGGCGGCGACTTCAGCGACGTGTGGGCTACGAGGCGCGGGCGCTCGGGCCGCCCGGGCAGGCCAGGTGGCTCCTGGATAGCGGCATCGCAGTCAAGTGGCGCCGAGGCGTCGAGAGCCAGGGTGGCAGCAGCTTTGACGGGTGCGTCCGTGATGCGCAGGATGTCGAGCGCGGCGTGGCGGGGGGTGGGTGGGGTCACTTCGGGATCTCGCGGCTGAGGTCGAGGCGATAGCGCCGGTAGTCGAAGTCGATCCCTTTCGGGGGTGGCGCATTGAGCCTGAACAGGCGGCGCTTGGACAAATCGGCAAAGCGCAGGGATTCACTCATGTGGGTGCGAAACAGGGCCTGCAGCGAACCATCGGCGTAGGCCATCTCCAGGCCCTGTGTCACGCGGTCGGCGAGGCTGCGGTTGCTGCGGTGGGTGTAGAAGAACTGCGGCAGGTCGTAGACCAGGGCGAAGGTTTTGTCGAGGATCAGGTCTGGCAGGTCGGCGTTGGATTCGGCCTCGCGGCGCACCTCGACCACGCTGCGGCAGAACAGATCGAAGCGGCTCTGGGCAACCATTTTGAACATCGCTTCGTAGCTCGTGACCTCTTCGACCTGGAAGCCATTCGCACGCAGGATGTGCACGTCCAGCCAGCCGACGCCCTGGGCGACGGTGAAGCGACGCAATTCGTCCAGCGTGCGCACCTTGGCCACGGCGGCCTTGGCCTGCGGCGAGACGAAGCACACGCGGTAGCCGGCCATGTCCAGGTACAGCGGAAATCGCACCGGGATGAGGTCGTTGGAGCTGCCGTCGGCACTGGGCACGACGACGGTCAAAAAGCCGGGGTAGAGCGACGCTTCCGCGCTGGCCAGCGCACGCTGGTCGTTCATGCGTGGTGAGTACTGGATGGTGTAGGGGCCGTGGGTGGCGACCGTCTTCTCCAGTGCCAGGCGGATGAAGGCCCGCGGATAGGTGTCGCGCGGATCGTTGGCGCTGGCGGGCTGGCGCAGCGTCACCACCAGCGGCGCCGCATCAGCGCACAGGCTGGCCACGAACAGCAGGCCGGCAACCAGGAGGCAACGCATCATCAAAAAGCCGTGTTGATGAGTTGCAGCGATTTGAGCACCGTTGCTGCAAGCGCTGCATTCGGCGGTTCGCGTGAGCGGCCGGCACCGTCTGGCTGGGTGAGCCTTCTGCGTACCGGGCACGCGTGGCGGTCGTCTGGGTCGTGACAAATCAGACGCCTTGGCGATATCAAATAGGTTACAAGTATCAAATATATCGAATAAGACAGACAATCCAAGGGCACCGACGGCCGACATGGCCCCAGGGCGTGACCGGAAATGAGAGGTTGAGATGTCGAATTCGCAGCGTGAACCGCTTTTTGGCGCACCGGCGCCATGGCCGCCAGAGGCGCTGAGCGACAGCTTGCGTCAGCAGTTCCCCCAGGCAGAACTCGACGCACAGGGCCGTATCACGGCGCTGAACGCGGCGGCGTTGGCCTTGCTCGGCCTGGAGGGGGCGCCCGCCTCGCCCGAGGGTTGGCTGGGGCGGCGCTTGCCCATGCCCTGCCTGCCCGGCAGCACCGAGGCCGACACCTGGGTACGCCTGGAGCGCGGCGACCTCGTGGAGGGCGAGAGCGCCGTGACCCTGGCCAACGGCCGGGAGCGCTGGCTGGGCCTGTGCCTGATGCCGGTGCGCGCGCCGGAGGGCGCTTTGTTGGGCGTGATGAGCCTGATGCGTGACATCACGGCCGCCGTGGAGCAGCGCGCCGCCACACGTGCGCTGCTGCGGGCGCTGGACCGCTCGCAGGCCATGATCGAGTTCGACCTGCAGGGCCGCGTGCTCAGCGCCAACAGCAACTTCCTGCGCACCATGGGCTACACCGAGCCCGAAATCCTGGGCCAGTCGCACAGCCTGTTCTGCGACCCAGACTACGTGCGCACGGCGGCCTACCGCAATTTCTGGGCGGACCTGAACGAAGGCAAGTTCGCAGCCGGGCGCTTCCAGCGCGTTGGCAAGCACGGTGCCCCCATCTGGATCGAGGCCACCTACAACCCCATCCTCGACGCCGATGGACGGCCCTTCAAGGTCGTCAAGTTCGCCACCGACGTGACGGCCGAAGTCGAGCGCCAGGACCGTGTGGCCGAGCGGGTGTCGGCCATCAGCCTGGAACTGGACCGGCTCACGGCTTCCATTCAGGCCATCGCCCAGGGCTCGGCCGTGGCGCGCGATGGCTCGGTGTCCAGCCTCAGCCAAGCCCAGGAAGGCGTGGGCCTGCTCGACAGCAGCAACGACGCCATCCAGGACGTGCAAAAGCGCTCGGCCGACATCAACGAGATCGTCGAGACCATCGGCCAGATCGCCAACCAGACTCATTTGCTCGCCTTCAATGCGGCCATCGAAGCGGCACGCGCTGGCGAGCACGGCCTGGGCTTCTCGGTCGTGGCCGACGAAGTGCGCAAGCTGGCGGAGAAGTCCGGTACCGCCGCGCGCCAGATCGCGCAGCTGATTGGCGCCACCGTACAGCGCATCGACGAAGGCAGCCGGCTGACCGCCGAGGCGGCCAACGCCTTCCAGCGCATCCTCATCGGGCTGGAGGGCATGGCCGATTCGATCCGCAGCATCCATGACGCCACCCAGCAGCAGGCCAGCGCCACCACCACTGCGGCGCAGTTGCTCAAGTCCATCGAGAAGCTCACCCAGCACAGCGTTGCCTGAAGATGACCTTGCCCGACCCCACCATCACCTATGTGTTGGCGCGTGTTGGCGGCGTGCCCATTGCCGTCGCTGCGGCTGCGGTGCGCGCGGCACTGCCTATACCGCAGCAGTGGCATCGATTGCCTCGGCGCCAGGGCGCCATCGTCGGCGTGTTGCCCACCGCCCAGGGGCCGCAGGCGCTGGTGGAGCTGTCCGCCTGGGTCGAACTGAGCGCGCCGCCCAGCGCCACCGGCGTGGCCCTGGTGCTGCAAGACGCCCAAGGCCGCAGCCTGGCAGTGCGCGTGGACGCGCTGGAGGGCCTGCACCGGGCCTTCCGAGACGGCGTGCGGCCCCTTTACCGCGACGATCGGGACGACGAACTGTTCGCCGCCGTGCTGGTCAATCTCGGCCAAAGCGATGCCGAGCGTGAACCTCGGGTGGATGGCGTGTGTGTGCTGGAGGTGGAGCGGCTGATGCGCCTGGCCCAGTGCTGGGCCGAAGGGCTGGACCTGGCCTCAGCCGCCGCCGCTGCACGCGTCGACACAGCGCGTGGTGTGGGCGCCGCCCTGCATGCGGTGGTGCGGCTGGCCGCCACCGACGCCGGCGGCTCGGCCTTGCTGGCCGTGCCGGCACGCGAGGTGGCCGAGGTCTTGCCCTGCCCGGCCTTCACCCACCGCTGGGCCCCTGGCGGGATGACGGCCGGCATTGCCAGCTGGCGCGGCCGCGCCGTGGCCGTGCTGCGCCCAGCAGGCCTGGGCCTGCCCG
>CALMQC010000528.1 GCA_937871895.1 uncultured Roseateles sp.
GCTCAGCCGGCCACGCTCATCCAACCCAAGGCCAGCACCGTCGCCAGCATCACGCCCGTGGCCAGCCAGCCCATCGCGCGCAGGCGGGGGCCAATGGTGTGGCCGCCCATGACCTTGCGGCTGCTGGCCAGCAGCATCATGGCGGCCATGATGGGCACGGCGGCCACGCCGTTGAACACGGCGGACCAGAACAGCTCGCGCACGGGGTCCATGGGGCTGAAGCACAGCGCCACGCCCACGAGCGTAGCCACCGCGATCACGCCGTAGAAGCCCCGGCCTTGGCCGCGCTCCAGCTTGAGGCTGAGGCTGCCCTCCCAGCCGGCCAGCACGGGCACGGCCAGCAGGCCGGTGCCGATGATGCCCAGCGCGAACAGCAGGGCGGCTTGGTGGCCGGCCAAGGGGCGCAGCGCCTCCACGGCCTGGGCCGAGGTCTCGATGTGGGTGATGCCGGCGCGGTGCAGCGTGGCGGCGGTGCTGAGCATGATGAAGAAGGCGATGGCGTTGGAGAAGCTCATGCCCACGATGGTGTCGAACTTGATGCGGCGCAGGTGGCGGCGCACCTCGTGGGCCGAGTGCGGCTGGCCGGCGCCGGCCTGGCGGTCTTCCACCTCCTGGCCGGCCTGCCAGAAGAAGAGGTAGGGGCTGATGGTGGTGCCCAGCACGGCCACGAGGGTCAGCAGCAGGTCGGCGTCCCAGCGCAGTTGCGGCAGCAGCGCGTGCAGCAGCACCTCGCCCCAGTCGATGTGCACCATGCAGACCACGCCGAGGTAGGCCAGCAGGGCCAGGGTCAGCCATTTGAGCCATCGGACATAGCTCTGGTAGGGCAGGAAGACCTGCATCACCACGCAGGCCAGCCCGAAGGTGATGGCATACACATGGGCCGAGCCGCCCACCAGCAGGCGCAGGGCCTCGGCCATGGCGGCGATGTCGGCCGCGATGTTGAGCGTGTTGGCGGTGACGAGCAGGCCCACCAGCAGCAGCAACCAGGGCCGGGGGATGGCGCGCTTCATATTGGCCGCGAGGCCATGCCCGGTGACGTAGCCGATGCGGGCGCTGACGAGCTGGATGGCCGCCATCAGCGGCAGCGTGATGACCAGGCTCCACAGCATGCGCGTGCCGAACTGCGCGCCGGCCTGCGAGTAGGTGGCGATGCCGCTGGGGTCGTCGTCGGCCGCGCCGGTGATGAGGCCGGGGCCGAGCTGGCGGAGGTGGTGGCGCAGGCGCTTGAGCATGGGAGCCTGAGTGTCGGGGCTCAGGTCCAGCGCCGCTTGCAAGCAGCCGCTTGGGAGCTTGCCCCTGGCTGTTCAGCGCGGCGCCAGCTTCCAGGTGCCGCCGACGGGCAGGGTGCCGAACTGCTCGGCCGTCAGCCCGGCGAGCGGGCGCAGGCGCTCCAGCTCACGCGGGGGTTCGTCCAGCGCTTCGTCGGTGAGCTCGAAGGTGCCCCAGTGCACGCCGAGCGAACGCTTGGCGCCGAGGTCGGTGTGGATGCGCAGGGCTTCTTCGACGTTGACGTGCTGGTCCTTCATGAACCAGCGCGGCGCATAGGCGCCGATGGGGATGAGGGCGATGTCGAAGCCGCCGCCTTGGTGGGGCTGCTGCCGCTCGGCCAGGCGCTCGCGGATGCGGACGAAGTCGCGCGAGTAGCCGGTGTCGCCGGCGTAGAAGAGCTGGCAGTTGGGCGCGAACACCGCAAAGCCGCCCCACAGGGTCTGCATGCGGTCCGTCAGGCCGCGGGCGGACCAATGGTGGGCGGGCAGCAGCATGACTTCGACACCCTGCACGATCTGTGATTGCCACCAGTCCAGCTCCACCACACGCGCCATGCCCTCGGCCTGGAACCACGCGCCCAAGCCCAGCGGCACGATGAAGAGCGGGCTGCCGCCGCGCTGCGCGGCGAGGGCGCGGCAGCTGGGCAGGTCGAGGTGGTCGTAGTGGTTGTGCGAGACCAGCACGAGGTCGATGTGGGGCAGGTCGGGCAGGGCCACGCCGGGCGCTTGCTCGCGTTTGGGGCCGATGAAGGACAGCGGCGAGGCGCGCTCCGAGAAGATGGGGTCCGTCAGCAGCGAGAGGCCGCCGAGCTGGGCCAGCACGGTGGCGTGGCCGATCCATGTCACGGCGGGTTTCTGCGCCGGGCCGGCGTTGGCCTGGATGAAGCCGAGGTCGGCCGCCGTGGTCGGGATGGGGCTGCTGGGCCGCGGCGGCAGGCCCTGGCGCATGGCATCCAGCCGCCAGCGCAGCACGTCGGTCAGGCGCTTGGGCTCAAAGCCCGGGTCGTTGTTCTGGAAGCCGCCGTCGCGGTGGTGGGGTGGACGCATGGGGTCAGAGCTGGGGGCCAGGCTGCTGCAGGCGGACAGGGCCGAGCCGAGTGTGGCCAGGCCGAGCGCTCTGCGGGTCGTCACAAGGTGGCGTCCTTCTGGTGCAGGTCCACGGTCTTGGCGATGTGGCCGCCGTGCATGACCAGGGCCTGGTCGGCCAGCGAGAACACGTCCTCGGGGTCGTGGCTGATGATGACCATGGGGATGCGCCACAGCCGTTGCCAGACCTTGAGCTGCTCGCGCAGCTCGCGGCGCAACAGGGTGTCGAGCGCCGCAAAGGGCTCGTCCAGCAGGGCCTTGAGCTCGATCTGCATGTGCTCGCGCAGCTGCTTGTCGAGCGCGCCCAGGGGTTCGTCCATGAGCACGAGCTGGGGGTCGTGCACCAGGGCGCGCGCCAGGGCCACGCGCTGGCGCTGGCCGCCGGAGAGGTCGGCCGGCCGGGCCTGGGCCACGTCGGCCAGGTCGAAGCGGTCCATCAGCTCGCCCACGCGGCGCGCATTGCCGCCCTTGAGTTGCGGGCGGAACCAGCGCGTCAGTGCAAAACCAATGTTCTGCTGCACCGTCAGG
>CALMQC010000529.1 GCA_937871895.1 uncultured Roseateles sp.
CACCCTTGCCGGGTGAGAGGTCGCGCGGCACATACCGGTAGACGCCCCCGTACGGATCGATCAGGGCGCGCTCGATGACGCGCCAGCTCTCCAGCGCGGCGGCCTTGTGCTGCGCGTCCTGGCCGATGCGGTAGATCTCGCTCAGCGCGAGGAGGGCGAAGGCGTGGCCGTAGGTGTCTTTGAGGTCGACACGCATCGCGCCGTCAGGGCCAACGGTCTGGAAGAAGCCCCCGTGCACGGGGTCCTGCAGCGCCTTGCGCAGGAAATCAGCGCCTTGGCGTGCCAGATCCAGGTAGGTGGTGTTGCGCCCCGCCGCTTGGGCGACTTCGTGGCCCACCGCAAAGCTGTAGACCAGCCGGGCCTGGGTGGTGAGCGAGACACGGTCGTCGGGCTTGGGCGTCCAGTCTCTTTGGAAGGCCGTGCGGAAGGCGCCATTGGGCAGGACGGCATGTTGGGCCCAAGCAGGCAGCAGGTGCTCCAGCAGGTCGGCACGGTGCCAGTCGGCATCGATGACCTGGCGGGCCTTGCGGTCGCGGTCATCGGGGTCGCTGCAGGCGGGCAGCAGCGGCGCCAGGGGCAAGGCCGTCAGCAGGCCGAGCGCGGTGCGGCGCTTGAAGAGGTGGCGGGGCATGCCCGCATTCTTGCCGAGCGGGGGGGCCGTCGGCCGCTCAGCGCGGCAGCGGCGTGTGCCGCGCCAGCTCCAGTTTGGCCAGCGCACGGCGGTGGACCTCGTCGGGCCCATCAGCCAGGCGCAGCGTGCGCTGGTGGGCCCACATCATGGCCAGGGGGGTGTCGTCGCTGACCCCCGCGCCGCCAAACACCTGGATGGCCCAGTCGATGACTTTGAGCGCCATGCTGGGCGCGACGATCTTGATCATCGCGATCTCGGCCTGGGCCGCCTTGTTGCCCACGGTGTCCATCATGTAGGCGGCCTTGAGCGTGAGCAAGCGGGCCTGCTCGATCTGGCAGCGGCTTTCTGCAACGCGCTCCTGCGTCACGCCCTGGGCGGCGAGCGGCTTGCCGAAGGCGACGCGGCTGTTGGCGCGTTGGCACATCAGCTCCAGCGCGCGCTCTGCGGCGCCGATGGAGCGCATGCAGTGGTGGATGCGGCCGGGGCCAAGGCGACCTTGGGCGATCTCGAAGCCGCGGCCCTCGCCCAGCAGCACATTGGCGGCGGGCACGCGCACGTTTTTGAGCTCGATCTCCATGTGGCCGTGGGGTGCGTCGTCGTAGCCGAACACGGGCAAGGCGCGCAGCACGGTGATGCCGGGCGTATTGGCCGGCACCAGCACCATGGACTGCTGGGCATGGCGCGGGGCCTCGGGGTCGGTCTTGCCCATCACGATGTAGAGCTGGCAGCGCGGGTCGCCGGCGCCGCTGCTCCACCACTTGCGGCCGTTGATGACGTAGTGGTCACCGTCGCGCTCAATGCGGCATTCGATGTTGGTGGCGTCGCTTGACGCGACCTCGGGCTCGGTCATCAAAAAGGCCGAGCGGATCTCGCCGCGCAGCAGGGGTTCGAGCCAGCGGTCCTTCTGGGCCTCGGTGCCGTAGCGTTCCAGGGTCTCCATATTGCCGGTGTCGGGGGCCGAGCAGTTGAAGACCTCGGGCGCCCAGTAGGTGCGGCCCATGATCTCGCACAGCGGGGCGTACTCAAGATTGCTGAGGCCCTCGAGGGCGCGGGCTGACTGCGGCAGGAAGAGGTTCCAGAGCCCGGCGGCGCGTGCCAGGGGCTTGAGCTCCTCGATCACGCGCGTGGGCTGCCAGGCGTTGCCGGCGGCGCGGTTGGCGGCCACTTCGTCCAGGAAGCGGCGCTCGTTGGGCGTGATGTGCGCATCGAAGAACTCAATCAGCCGCGCGCGCAGCTGCTGGACCTTGGGGCTGTAGTCGAAGTGCATGGGCGTTGGGCCTTTTGCGGGGTGCGCAGAGTGTCTCGCCGGTGGCGCCGCGTGGGTGTCGCCGATGCGGCAGGCCCTGCAGGTTCCGGGTCAAGCCTGCAAGAGCTTTTCCTCGGCCAGCGCCAGGGCCGGGGGTGGGCCAGAGATGACGAGCACATCACCACCTGCCAAGGCCATGTCGTCCTGCGCCACCACCACGCGGCCCGAGGCACGCCGCAGCGAGACCACGCTCACGCCGGTGGCATGCAGTGCCAGCGCGCCCAGCGGCTGGCCGGCCCAGGTGCTGGCGGGCGGCAGGGTGACGCTGCGCAGCCGCGCCTGCTCGACCTCATCGCTGCCGTCGTCGTCAGCGCCGTGGAAGTAGCCGCGCAGCAGGCCGTAGCGCGCGTCGCGCGCGTCGCGGGTGATGCGGATCACGCGGCGCATGGGCACGCCCACCAGGGCCAACGCGTGCGAGGCCAGCATCAAGCTGCCCTCGATGGCTTCGGGCACCACCTCGGTGGCGCCGGCCGCCTTGAGCTTTTCGAGGTCGCTGTCGTCGATGGTGCGCACCACCACCGGCACGTGCGGCGCATGGGCCTGGACGAGGTGCAGGATCTTCAGTGCTGAGGGCGTGTCGTGGTAGCTGACCACCACGGCGCTGGCGCGCGCCAGGCCCGCCGCCATCAGGCTCTGGATCTTGGCGGCGTCCCCAAACACCACGCTCTGGCCGGCCGCGGCGGCCTGGCGCACGCGGTCGGGGTCGAGGTCGAGCGCCATATAGGGCATGCGCTCGCCCTCCAGCAGCCGCGCCAGGTTCTGGCCGCTGCGGCCGTAGCCGCAGATGATGATGTGGGCGCGGTTCTGGATGCTCTTCTTGGCGATGGTGGTGAGCTGCACCGACTGCATCAGCCAGTCCGAGGCGTAGAGCTTCATCACGATGGTGTTGCTGTGCTGGATGATCAACGGCGTCAGCAGCATCGAGAGCACCATGCTCGCCAGCACGGGGCTCACCCAATGCGGTGCGATCAACTGCTGCTCGGCGCCCAGCGTGAGCAGCACGAAGCCGAATTCGCCCGCCTGGGCCAGGAAGAGGCCGGTGCGCAGCGCGGTGCCCGGCGGTGCCTGGAAGAGCTTGGCCAGCCCCGCGATGAGCACGAACTTGGCCACCACCGGCAGCGAGGTCAGCAAGATCACCAGCCACCAGTGCGCAATCAGCACATGCCAGTCCAGCTTCATGCCGATGGTGATGAAGAAGAGCCCGAGCAGCACGTCGTGGAAGGGCCGGATGTCGGTCTCCACCTGATGGCGGTACTCGGTCTCGGCGATCAGCATGCCGGCCAGGAAGGCGCCCAGCGCGAGCGAGAGGCCGGCCAGCTCGGTCAGCCATGCGAGGCCGAGCGTGACGAGCAGCAGGTTGAGCATGAAGAGCTCGTCGCTCTTGCGCCGCGCCACCAGGGTCAGCCAGGCCCGCATCACGCGCTGCCCGCCAAACAGCAGCAGGCCCAGCAACACGATGGCCTTGAGCGCGGCCCAGGCCAGCGCGGCGGTGAGGTCGGCCATGCTGCTGCCGAGCGCCGGGATCAGCACCAAGAGCGGCACCACGGCCAGGTCCTGGAACAGCAGCACGCCCATCACCAGCTTGCCGTGCGGGCTCTCCAGCTCCAGGCGCTCGGCCATCAGCTTGACGACGATGGCCGTGCTGCTCATCGCCATCGAGGCACCCAGCACCAGCGCGCCCTGCCAGCCCAGCTCCCAGGCCTGGCCCAGTTGCATGAGGCCCCAGGCCAGCAGCACATTGCCGGCCAGCGCGCCCAGGATGGTCAGCAGCACCTGGCTCAGGCCCATGCCGAAGACGGCGGTCCTCATGGCGCGCAGCTTGGGCAGGTTGAACTCCAGCCCGATCGCGAACATCAGGAACACCACACCGAACTCGGCCAGGTGGTTCACGCCCGCCGTGTTCTTGCTGACCCCGAGCAGCCCGCCAAACGCGAACGGCCCGATCAGCACCCCCACCGCCAGGTAGCCCAGCATGGGCGGCAGCTTCAAGCTGCGGCAGACCACCACCCCGAGCACCGCCGCGACGAGAAAGAGGAGGGTGAGGTCGAGCGCGCTCATGGGGCTCGATGTTATTCGGGGGCTCTGCGTCTCCATGCCAGAAGACATCCCCAGCTGTGCGCGCTACCGTTCGGCTTCTCGCAGTTACGGAGAGTTTCATGGACCACCTGTCCTTCATCAGCCCCACCCGCAACAGCCCCTGGGGGACCTACCTCGCCCAGGTGGAAGCCACCTTGCCCTACCTCGGCAGGCTGGCACGTTGGGCGGAGACGCTGAGGCGCCCCAAGCGGGCCTTGATCGTTGACATCCCCATCGAGCTGGACGACGGCCGCATCGCCCACTTCGAGGGCTACCGCGTGCAGCACAGCCTCACCCGCGGCCCCGGCAAGGGCGGGGTGCGCTACCACCCCGAGGTCACGCTCGAAGAGGTGATGGCGCTCTCGGCCTGGATGACGGTCAAGAACGCCGCCGTCAACCTGCCCTATGGCGGCGCCAAGGGCGGCATCCGGGTCGACCCCGGCCAGCTCTCGCTCAAGGAGCTGGAGCGCGTGACGCGGCGCTACACCAGCGAGATCGGCATCATCATCGGCCCCAACCAGGACATCCCGGCCCCCGACGTCAACACCAATGGCCAGATCATGGCCTGGATGATGGACACCTACTCGATGAACACCGGCGCCACGGCGACCGGCGTCGTCACCGGCAAGCCCATCCCGCTGGGCGGCTCGCTGGGGCGCGTCGCGGCCACGGGGCGGGGGGTCTTCGTGATCGCCCGCGAGGCCATGCGCCGGCTCGGCATGCCGCTTGAAGAAGCGCGTGTGGCCGTGCAGGGCTTTGGCAATGTGGGCTCGGTGGCGGCCAAGATGTTTGTGGCGAACGGCGCGCGTTTGGTGTGCGTGCAGGACCACACCGGCACCATCCTCAACGAAGCCGGGCTCGACATCGCCCGCCTGCTCGACCACGTGGCCCAGCACAAGGGCGTGGTCGGCTTCCCCGGCGCCGACCTCATCGACAACGAAAACTTCTGGGACGTGCAGAGCGACGTGCTCATCCCGGCCGCGTTGGAGGGCCAGATCAGTGCCGAACGCGCCCAGCGCCTGCGCACCCACCTGGTGGTGGAAGGCGCCAATGGCCCCACCACGCCCGACGGCGAGGCCGTGCTGGCGCAACGCGGCATCCCCGTCGTGCCCGACGTGATCGCCAATGCCGGCGGCGTGACGGTGTCCTACTTCGAGTGGGTGCAGGACTTCTCGTCCTTCTTCTGGACCGAGGACGAGATCAATGTGCGGCTCGACAAGATCCTGGTCGGCGCCTTCAAGGGCATCTGGGAGACCAGCGAGCAGCACCGCATCAGCTTGCGCACGGCGGCCTTCACGGTGGCCTGCACGCGGGTGCTGCAGGCGCGAGAGGAGCGCGGGCTGTACCCGTGATTGCCCTTGGGTTGTCAACGGCCGGCGAATGCCGGCCGTGATAATCCGACCATGCTGTTCACGACGCCGTCTGGGTTCGCCCGTCGCTGCCTTGGCCTTACCGGGCTCCTGCTGCTGGGCGCCTGCAGCGTCCCCACGCTGGCGCCCAAGCCCAAGCCCGTCTACCTGGCCGAACGCTTCAGTGCCGACGAGACCTTCTCGCGGCTCTTCGATGCCGACGTGGGCGTCACGTGCGAGGCGGCGCGCCGTGCCTTGCTGTGCCAGGGCTATGTGATCGGCAAGGCGGCCGGCGGCGAGGTGCGCGGCATCAAG
>CALMQC010000530.1 GCA_937871895.1 uncultured Roseateles sp.
TCGCCGCGTTCAGTCGGCTCATCTGGGCGATGGCAAAGAAGCCCGCCAAACCGCCGATGAGGGCCACGATCAGGAAGGCGACGATGAGTCGCGTGGAAATCTTGAAATCTGAGAGTTGCATCCAGGGCTCCAGAGGAGGTTGGAGTGGCCAATAACTACGAGGAACTCGGCCAGTTTCGGCCGCGTTCAACAGCAAGGTCAATACGAGTTGCGGGGCTCTTCAAGGCCTTTTGCCACGCATGTCACGCTTGGGACGCAATCCAGAAGTAGCGCGTGTTCGAATCACCACTCCTGACCTCACCTGCCCGCTTGCGCACCATGTCGTTGATCAATGCCCGTATCGTGCTCGCGTCTCGACCCACCGGCCCGGTAAGTCCGCACAACTTCCGGCTTGAAAGCGTGGAACTTTCCCCACTCGCCGAAGGTCAGGTGCGCGTGCGCAACGACTACCTCAGCCTTGACCCCTACATGCGCGGCCGCATGAACGAGAGCAAGAGCTATGCGGCTTCGCAGCCGCTCGACGAGGTCATGATCGGCGGCACCGTGGGTGAAGTGATCGAGTCGCGCAACGCGCACTTCCCCGTCGGTTGCCAAGTGGTGGGCATGGGCGGCTGGCAGCAGTACTTCACGGTCGATGCGAGCCAGCGCGGCGTGCTCCAGAAGGTGGACACCACCCATGTGCCGCTCAGTGCCTATCTTGGGCCCGTGGGCATGCCTGGCGTCACGGCCTGGTATGGCCTCAACCGCATCATCGAACCCAAGGCTGGCCAGACCATCGTCGTCAGCGCGGCCAGCGGCGCCGTGGGCAGCGTGGTGGGTCAGCTCGCCAAGGCGGCCGGCTGCCGCGCCGTGGGCATTGCGGGTGGCCCCGACAAGTGCCGCTACGTCACGGGCGAGCTCGGCTTCGATGCCTGCATCGATTACCGCGAGCACCCGGATGCGCGTTCGCTCTCGCAAGCCCTCAAGGCGGCCTGTCCGCAGGGCATCGACGGGCATTTCGAGAACGTCGGCGGCCTCATCCTCGACGCCGTCCTGAGCCGCGCCAATGCCTTCAGCCGCGTGGCCCTGTGCGGCATGATCGCTGGCTACGATGGCCAGCCCATCCCGCTGGCCGCGCCGCAGCTCATCCTCGTGAACCGCATGCGCATCGAGGGCTTCATCGTCAGTGAGCACATGGAGGTCTGGCCCCAGGCCTTGAAGGAGCTCGGCACCTTGGTCGCCACCGGCCGCCTCAAGTACCGCGAGACCATTGCTCAAGGTCTCTCCGCCGCGCCGGAGGCCTTCATCGGCCTGCTCAAGGGCCAAAACTTCGGCAAGCAACTCGTCAAGCTGCACGCATGAAGACGGCCGTCATCACCGGCGCCGGCTCGGGCTTTGGCCTGGAGGTGGCACGTCTTGCCCGCGCGCGCGGCATGAACCTCGTGCTGGTCGACGTCCAGGCCGATGCATTGGCTGACGCCGAAGCGGCTTTTCAGGGCCACCCGGTGCTGGCCCGCCAGCTGGATGTCGGCAACGCTGCACAGATGGAAGCCCTGGCTGCCGAGGTGGCGCAGCGTTTTGGCGCCCCGCACTTCGTCTTCAACAACGCCGGCGTGGGTTGTGGCGGCCTGGTCTGGGAGAACCCGCTGGCCGACTGGCAGTGGGTGCTGGACGTGAACCTGATGGGCGTCGTGCACGGCGTGCGCCTCTTCACGCCCATGATGCTGGCCGCTGCGGCGGCCGATCCGGCCTACCAGGGCCACATCGTCAACACGGCCTCCATGGCGGGCCTCGTCAACTCGCCCAATATGGGCGTCTACAACGTCTCCAAGGCCGCCGTCGTCGCGCTGACCGAGACGCTCTTCCACGACCTCGCCCTCGTCACCGACCAGATCCACGCCTCGGTGCTCTGCCCCTTCTTCGTGCCCACCGGCATCAGCCAAAGCCACCGCAACCGCCCCGGCCACCTGCCCCACGGCAAGCCCACGCGCAGCCAGTTGGTGCAGCAGGTCATGTCCGAAAAGGCCGTGTCCTCGGGCAAGGTCAGCGCCGCCGAGGTGGCCCAGATGGTGTTCGACGCGGTGGACCAGCAGCGCTTCTACGTCTACAGCCACCCGCAGGCCCTGGGCTCGGTCCGCACGCGGCTTGACGACATCGTCGGCGGCCGCAACCCCACCAGCCCCTTTGCCGACAAGCCCGAGCTGGGCGAGCAGCTGAAAGCCCAACTGCGGCGCTGAATCGGCGTCACCACGCCGGACAATCCGGCCCGTGACTGTCCCCTCCCCCACCCGCCCCTGCGTCGCCCTCGTCGGCGGCGGCCCCGCCGGCCTGATGGCCGCGGAAGTCCTGGCCGCCACCGGTCGGTTTGAC
>CALMQC010000531.1 GCA_937871895.1 uncultured Roseateles sp.
CACGCTCGTCTGCGGCTTTGCGCACTTGGAGGGCATGCCGATCGGCATCGTCGCCAACAACGGCATCCTGTTTGCCGAAAGCGCCGAGAAGGGCGCGCACTTCATCGAACTGTGCTGCCAGCGCAAGATCCCGCTCGTCTTCCTGCAGAACATCACCGGCTTCATGGTCGGTCAGCGCTACGAGAACGAAGGCATCGCCCGCGCCGGGGCCAAGATGGTCACCGCCGTGGCCTGTGCAGCGGTGCCTAAGCTCACGGTGATCATTGGCGGCAGCTTTGGCGCCGGCAACTACGGCATGTGCGGCCGCGCCTACTCGCCCCGCTTCTTGTGGATGTGGCCCAACGCCCGCATCAGCGTGATGGGCGGCGAGCAGGCCGCCAGCGTGCTCGCCACCGTCAAGCGTGACGGCATCGAGGCCAAGGGCGGCAGCTGGAGCCTTGAAGACGAAGCCGCCTTCAAGGCCCCGATCCGCGAGCAGTACGAGACCCAAGGACACCCCTACTACGCCACCGCCAGGCTCTGGGACGACGGGATCATTGACCCGGCTGATACGCGAAGGGTGTTGGCGCTGGGACTATCGGCGGCGCTGAACGCGCCCATCCCCGAGACGAAGTTCGGCGTGTTCAGGATGTGAGGCTTGCTATGAAATTCCGCTGGCTGCTCGCCTTGGCCGCAGCGCTGCTCAGCGCCCTCGCGCACGCCGACACGGAGTGGCTCCAGCTCCCCGCCACCGCACGCCGTCCGGCGCTCTCGCTGTTCTGGTCGCCGGCCGACACGGCACGCCGCCCGGCGGTGGTGGCCCTGCATGGCTGCGGAGGCCTCTTTCGCAAGGACGGGCACACGTTCGACACGCGCTTCGCCAACTACACGGACCGCCTGCACGACATGGGCTTCCACGTGCTGCTGCCCGACAGCTTCGGCTCGCGCGGGCTGGGCTCGCTGTGCGAGGAGCTCAATGCCGCCCGCAGCGTCTACGTGGCCGACCGGCGGCTCGATGTGCTGGAAGCCCTGGCCTGGCTGCGCGCCCGGCCAGACGTAGACCCCGAGCGCATCGCCTTGCTGGGCTGGAGCAATGGCGCCAGCACGGCGCTGATGGTGATGGACTCACGCTGGCCGCCCAGCCCGCCGCCGCTGGCGGCCGTGGCGCTCTTCTACCCCGGCTGCAGCGCCTCGCGCGGGGGCGAGCCCAAGAACGTGGGCGCGCTGCTGATGCTGCTCGGCGGCGCCGACGACATGACCCCACCCGAGCCCTGCGAGCAGTTGGCGGCGCGCTGGCAGCGGCGTGGACACCGCGTCGAGCTGGAGGTCTACCCCGGCGCCTTTCACGGCTTTGATGGCGACGGTGCGCTGCGCGTGCGACCGAACATCAAGGGCGGTATGCACCAGGGCAACGACCCAGCAGCGGCGGCGGCTTCGGCCACGCGGTTGGAAGGCTTTCTTCGCAGGCAGTTGCATCTACCAGCGCAGCCCTGATCCGCCTTCGCCGGCGCAAGCCCTGAGCCTGGCGCTTCCCGACTGGGCGAATCCCGCCAGGGCTTCTACACTTGATGCGCATTGTTCGGCGAGTTCATACACATCATGCGCACCAACATCGAGATCGACGACGGACTCATGGCGGAAGCCATGAAGGCCGGCGAGTTCCGCACCAAGCGTGAGGCCGTCGAGGCCGGCCTGCGGCTGATCAAGCGCCAGGCCGACTACCGCAAGATCCTCAAGCTCAAGGGCAAGATCCAATGGGGCTGGGGCGATGAAGACCGACTGGACGGCCAGCCCAACATGATCCAGACGCCCGCCGCGCCGACGCGCACGACCCTGCCCGCCGCCAAGAAGCGCGCGCCCGCCCGTGGTCGTCGTTGACAGCAGCGTGCTGATCGAGTTCCTGCGCGGCAGCGATGGCGCGGAGGTGCAGGCCCTGGAGTCCCTGCTGGTGCGCGGCGTGCAGGAGCTCGTGGCGCCCGACCTCGTCGTCTTCGAGGTGCTGCGGGGCTGCCGCAACCCGGCAGAGCTGAAGGTCGCCAACGAACTGTTCAATACCCTGAAGGTGGAGAGCATCTGCTCCCCCGCGCTGGCTCGCCGCGCCGCGCAGGACTACCGCCTGCTGCGCTCCCTGGGCTGGACGGTGCGCAGCAGCATCGACGGCCTGGTGGCCAGCTACTGCATCCAGTCGCAGCAACGCCTGCTGCACCGGGACCGGGACTTCAGCGCCTACGTCGCCCATTGCGGCCTGCGCAGTTGGACACCCCCTGCGGCCTTGCAATGAGCACGCTGCACGTCATCCTCCAAGGCCCGGTTGCCCGCGTCACGTTGGCGCGGCCCGAGGTGCGCAATGCTTTCAACGCCGACTTGATCGCGGAGCTGACGGCCGCTTTTGCGCAGATTGCCGCCGCGCCCGACGTGCGCGCCGTGGTGCTGGCCGCCGAAGGCCCAGCCTTTTGCGCCGGGGCCGACCTGCGCTGGATGCAGGCCATGGCCGCCTTCTCGTGGGATGAGAACCATGCGGATGCCGCGCGCCTGGCCGAGATGTTCTGGGTCATCGACCGCTGCCCGGTGCCGGTGATCGCGCGCATCCAGGGCGACGCCTATGCCGGTGGCGTGGGCCTCGTCGCCTGTGCCGACATTGCCGTCTCTGTGGATAGCGCCAGCTACTGCCTCAGCGAGGCGCGCCTGGGCCTGCTGCCCGGCACCATCGCGCCCTATGTGGTGCGGGCGATGGGCGAGCGCGCGGCGCGGCGCTACTTCACGACGGCCGAGCGCTTTGATGCAGCCGAGGCGCTGCGCCTGGGCCTGGTGCACGAGGTGGTGGCGGCCGGCCAGCTCGACGCGCGTGTCGATGAACTCGCCGCCCTGCTCTGCGCCAACGGCCCCGCCGCCGTGCGCGCCTGCAAGCGCCTGGTGCAGGACGTCGCGGGCCGCGAGATCACCCCCCAACTGCGCGACGACACCGCGCGCCGCATCGCCGACATCCGCGCCTCCGATGAGGGCCGCGCCGGTGTCGCGAGCTTCCTGAACAAGACCCCGCCGCCCTGGCGCTGACGCAATCCCGATGACCTCCAACGCAGACCTGGCCGCGCGCAGCCGCGCGGCGATCTGGCACCCCTGTACGCAGATGGCGCGGCTCGACGCCGTGCCGCCGCTGCCCATCGTGCGTGGCGAGGGCCCCTGGCTGATCGACGCCGAGGGCCAGCGCTACTTTGACGCCACCAGCTCCTGGTGGGTCAACCTCTTTGGCCACAGCGACGCGGGGCTGCAGCGCGCCATCGCCACGCAAGCCGCCACGCTGCCGCACGTGATGCTGGCCGGCTGCACGCACCCCCCGGCCGTCGAGCTGGCCGAGGGCCTCTCGGCCCTGACCGGCTACCACCTGGGCCACGCCTT
>CALMQC010000532.1 GCA_937871895.1 uncultured Roseateles sp.
TCACCGATCACAACGACACGGCGCGTCTGTGGTGTGCATTTCAACCAGATTTCGTCCATCAGCCGAATGCGCAACGACTCACGCTCGCGGGCTGTTGAGCGAACTCCCAAGTTGGTCAGGGCCCGCTTGAGCAGTTGCTCGGGCTTCTTGAACTGTTCTCCGCCGAACTGCAACCGGACGACGACGACCGTGCCACCGAACATCTCCAGGGCCACTTTCTCGAAGTACTTGGCAAACTCGGATTTCCCAACCCGTGGCAGTCCCCAGAAAGCGGCACCGCATTGGTCGCAGTTGATCCACAGCGCTGCGGCCTGTGCGGCATCTTCGATCTGTGGCGTCCAGCTGATGCCTTCGAAGAAATAGAGCGATTCGACATTGCTCGGCAGAGGTCCTGCATCTTCCGGCGGTTGATTGACGCTATCGCTCATCGCATCCCCCTCGGCACATTGAAGCGGCGACCAGGGAGCCGAGGCGCGACGTGCGCGCGCGCCGGCGCGGGCATTGCTGGCCCTGTCGATGGGTCAGATGTGGCGGGCGCCCTCACCGGAGTCGGCGGCACGTAGCCATCGTTGTAGACCAGGGGCGCCTCTTCGCTGCCGTATTCGATCTGCGCTGCAGCCAACTCCTCCGGCGTCACCATGCGCTTCAGGTAGCTCATGAAATAGCAGAAATCCTGCCCGATGGACCAGTCGGTCTTGGCATCGTCGGCCAGGAACTGCAGCATCTGATAGACCGATATCTCCTTGGCTTGGGTCTTGAAGCGAGCGGCGTGCTTGCGTCGGCTGATGATCTGTTGAATGCGATGGTCGAAGGGCACACGGCCCCAGTCCCCTTCGCACCGCAAGGTATCGACGTAGGCCATGTCGTCGTTGCAGATGATGGCCGTGCGCAAGTCGTCGTAGTCCTGCAGGATCCAGTACTCTCGGACGCCATCGGGCGGATTGGCCTTCAGCCATTTGCTCGAATAGCGGCGGTCGACGGGGCTGATCAGAATGAACGGAAGCCGCCCGCTGGTGGTGATCTCGCACTTCACAGGAAGCCGCTTGGGCGCACAGAAGTGGTAGCCCTCCCGCAGGTGCTCGGGCAAGTAGTTGGGCTCGAAAGTTCCGCGGGCCAACAGTTCCTTCATCCGCGTGAAGGAGTCAAGGTAGCCTGCTGACGCCGAGTCCGATACGTTCTCGTTAGCCAGCTGACAGTAGAGGCCCTGCTCGTAATGGTTGAAGTGCACGAGCTTCTCGGTCGGACAATCGGCGATCTGGCGAAGCGGATCCTTCGGACCGCTGCCTAGTGCCCCGGGCAGTTGAAGGTCAAAGCACTTTCGGGTGCGATGGATGTTGGACTCGACTTCGGGTCGGCCCAAGGGCGTGCCTGGAGGGCCCAACACCACGCGCCCCCCGAACAGCCGCATGACCACCTCTTGCAGGTCGTTGAACAAGTGGGCTAAGGCGTTGTCCAGATAGATCACCACCGGCACAACGAACTTGAGCTTCTCGAAGATGTCCTGCGGGAAGCCTGCCCCTTCGACCGGCTTCATATTGGGATCCACCATCGGCGGAACCGGCTGGCCAAGCACTGCATTCTTGAGGAGCTTGATGACGTCCGCGCCCTTGGCCTGGCGCGTGAAGCAGACTTGGAAGGCGATGTTCATCGCGTAGTCGCCGAGGCTACGCAGGCGAAGGACAGGAAACCTGCGCACGCGCACGATGTCCCCACCCCAGCGCACGCTTGGGATGATCACCTTCGCTTCCAAATTGGAATCGCACTCGTCGATCACCCAAACCAGGTAGTCGCAGAACGGCGTCCTGGCTTCGCCATCACCCGACAACGACGCGGCCGTCACGCCCGCGGCCTTGCCGCTGTTCTTCTTGATGTGTGCAAGCAGGTATTGAGGGATGTATTTCGTCTTGAACCAACGCAGCAGCGGTCTGAACCCCTTGGTCGCGCAGCGAAGGGGATAGTCCTCGTCAGTCAGCCCCTCTTCCTTGCAGATCGCTTGAAACTTGGTGTGCAGCGTCTTGTCGCCGATCTTGTTCGGCCGTTGTTTCCCGTTCAGGAACTCGACGAGCTTGGTTTCTATGCCCGGGTGGTCCGTAAAGAGCTTGCCAAACAGGCCACTGAAACCGGCGGTCGGCGCGTCCTGCGGATCCGACGGCTGGAGGTCGGCAGTGCGCACCCGGTTGCTCTGCACTTTGAAGCGGACAAAGGCTCGCGTCCCCGTGATGCCGTTGCCTTCCTTCCAAGGCTCGATTGCTGTCTCGATGTAGTCCAAGACCCTGAAGGGCCGCATGCCGGCGGCCTTGGCAAGGTCGGCAACGCACTGCTTTTTGGTGAACAGGTCCGCCGCCTTGCACAGGCCGTCGTAGCGATCCAGTTCGTCCTCCGGGATCGCTGACCTTGCCTCTCGTGGCCACGACTTGAATTCTTGAAAGTCCTTGGGCAGCTTGAGCAGCAGCGCCTTTCGACGCATCTCCGATTTCCGGGCGCTCATCGGGGCCACCTCTTGGGTTGAAGCCGAACCGAAGGTTGCGACAACCCTTCAGCCCACCGCGAGAGCGCCTGACGGCCAAGGCTCCTGGTGTTGAAGGGATAGTCGTCGTCTCCCAGGCCTTCGCGCTTGCACGCCTGAACGAGCACTTGGCGCAGCTCGCGCAGCGTTAGCGAAACCGGCCGCGGCTTTTTGTTCAGATAGGCTGTGAGGGCCTGTGAGATACGCGGGTGCTGGGAAAGCAGTCGCCGAAAGGCTCCGCGGGGCACGCGACCCGCGCGCGAGCCGTCACCGGCCGGAACGCTTCGCCGGCCGTTTCTTGAAGAGGTGTCCATTCAATGGCCCTCCTCATCGGCGCTGACATTGCTCAGGTTCTGATTCGACTCGTTGGAGCAACGCGCGAACGGCATGCTCTGCGGCCCGGCTACGACGCTCCCGACCTCCGAGGAGGAGGACGTCGCGCGCAGCAAATCACATAGTTGCGCTAGCACCCGACGGGTGTGGCCTGACTTGCCAATCGCCGTGAGATGGAGAAGCGATACGCCCTGACGAGATGGTGCAAGGATTGAAGTCATTGCATGCCTCCTGCAACCGCGGAGGTGTGCAACTCGCCGTCTTGACGATGGACAACCAGGTGACCGGCCACATGAAGCCGGGCCAGGCGTGCCCTGATCAGGTCCCGTGGCGCGTCGATCTGCGAGCAGAGCTCGGCCAGCGTCCTGTTGCCCGCGGCCACCAACGCCACCAGCGCGTCGTCGTATTCGCTGCCCTTTCGTACCCACAGCACGGCGACTTGGCGGAGCTTTTCCCACCACCAGAATTCGTCAGCGCGAGCGCGGATTTCGGCGCGTGTACGGACGATGACTTGCGCGCCGTTGGCGGACGCGATCTTGTTAAGGACGCGCATCGCTGGGGTGGGCGCCTCGGTCTTGGCCACGAAGACATAGTCAACCGAGGCATCTCGCCGCGTCACGACAAAGGTAGCTTTGGCGCTGCGATCAGTGCCCGCGATGGCGGCCTTCACGTCCGTTGGTTTGCGCGTCAACGACTTGGTCGTCGGTGAGAAGCGCTCCAGCACCCAGGCCTCGTATTGGAGGTCGGAGCCGAATTGCAGGGGTTGGACGCCGAAAGGGTCGTGAGCCCGGTTCTGGGTCCGCTTGAACTCGCGATAGCGTTCCTGACGGCCGCCCCAATTGGTCACGACCGAGTGGTCTTGTTCTTTCATGAGAAGTGTCCAGGCATGAGCCACCATCCGGTCGGGGCACAGCCCGACCGCCAAGGCTCGATGGGATGGGTCCAAGTGCGGCTCGAAGGCCGCCCATGGCTGCGCTGGGACGGGCTGTCCTGGCCCGTCGTCTTTTCGCCGCTGGGCGCGGTGACCGAAAAGCTCAGCAGGCGCTTGACGCCTGCCCAAATCCGCCGGACACTTCCTGTGTAGGTGTTAGGAAAAGTCCCGACGCGTCAGTGGATCCCCATCCCTGACGCGTTTGGCGTTTTTGGGTCCCAGATTTCGGACGACTTGGTCCTTGGGTCTGGCACCACCTCCTGTTTTTTGCCTAGGTTCTAGGCGGATTCGAAATCGTCGACCGGCACTGATTTCATGCCCAGCGCGACGGCAATCTGGAAGCTGCTTCCTCGGACAGCCTTGCGCGTCCCGGCGAGCACCTGGTAGACCAAAGCTGGGCTGAACCGCCGCTCAAGTGCCCATTCAGTGATCGTGATGCCGCGGTCGGCGAACCACTGCGCAGCTTCTTCCCTCGTCTTCAGCTTGACGGCTCTTCCTCGTCCGGTAGAAGCGGGGCCGTCAAGCTGACTTTCCTCAGCGGGCGCAATAGGCTGCATGTGTTCCACTTGCTGCGAAGCATTTCAAACGAAATAAATACTTTTGTACTTGTTTTGTTCGAAGCGCGAGTCTGCGCGCGGCGCGCCGGGTGTGTCAATCGCTGAAAATGGCCGGAAGACCTAGAAAAAACCCTGAGTTCCCTCTGCCTCCACCCGAAACCGCGGGCGAGCGCTTGGCTGCCGAACGTCGCCGCCTGGGACTTACGCAGGAGGAACTGGCAGGCATCTTGGACGTGGCGCACTCGGCTGTCCAAAAATGGGAGCAGGGCCGCAATTCCATCAAGACGCCTGTTCTTCATGCGATGCGCGAGGCGAGGATCGATGTCGATTTCGTCGTCTACGGGAAGGATCGCGAAGCACTTGAACCTCTCGATGCAGCCCTCTGGGAACGGGTGAAAGCTTGGGATGCCACCAATCCCAACGACGTCGACGGCAAGCCGCTGAATGAATACGCCCGATACCAGCGCATCACGCTCTTCTATCGATGGCTCAGGGACGGTCCGCGCAACGAGGCAGAAGTCGAAGAACGGTTGAGCCAGCTGTCAGGACAGAAAGCTGCATGAGAAGGCCGCAGCTGACCGCCGAGAGCATCACCCAGCGCTCTCTGGAGCTGGCGATGGTGTTTTCGCAAAGGACGGTTGGCGGTGCGGACGTTCAGTGGCAGCAGATCGCCCAGGCAATCAACTGGCACCGCCTTTCATGCCGATCTTTTCGGATAGCCCTGCGCGTGTACCAGGCACTGCTCAGCCGCCGGTTGACCAAGTGCTTTGCGCTAATTGCGGAGCAGAGGGCCATGCTGGAACTGGCTGCGGACGATAGCTCTAGCGACGAGGCACTCCTAGATGCACTGATCGCGCTTTCTAAGTCTCAGGTCGATTACGAGCTGGGGCCGAACTCGACTCCGAAGCAACTTTTGGGTCTCGAGGTCTGCGAGATCCCTGAAGTCCGAGCCCGATACGCCCACCTGGTGCGAAACGGCGAGATCTCGAGCACCGCTGAAGGCCTGATGCTGACAAGAGCGAAGCGCCGAAGAATCGCCTGCTACTCACTCTTCGCCATGTTCGTGGCCTGGCTGGCACTGGTATTCGTGTGGATGGCCATCGATGGCAAGCTGAACATGACCCAGTTGATCGGCTACTTGGTCGGAAGCGTCGTAATGTCCGCTGTCTTGACCCGCGGCTTGTTTACCGAACTGACCTCCGATGAGCGCACCGTCCGAGACTTGAATGAGCGTCTGCGGCCGCGGCCGGTTGACGGCAAACCAACCGCTAAGTGACCGAAACATCCTCTGGCTGTATTACCCAGCGATGGCGACCAACTGGCTGCATTACCCAACGATCGCCTACAGTGGCTAGGTCGCCCAACGTTGGCGTCCAGCTACCGAGAGGTAAACGCTGGACGTTCGAATCTGGAAGTCGTTCAAGATCAAGAACTTACTTGCAAACGCCCTGCCCAGCGTTCACGTCGTACGGCCAGTGTGGCTGCTGAGTTGGCTGCCATTCCGGGCGATTGCTGGCTTGGGCTGGGCGCTCGGGCATGTGGTGGCCTCACTGCCCAGTTCACGGCGGCGCATCGCGCACATCAATCTTCGTCTTTGCTTTCCGAGTTGGACCGAGGCCGAGCGCCGCAGCCTGGTACGACGCAACTTCGTCTGCATGGTCCAGATGCTGCTGGAGTACGGCTGGTGCTGGTTCGCCTCGCCGCAGCGTTTGCGGCGATTGATGCCTATCGAGGGCCTTGAGCACTTGCACGCACTGGACGGTCGGCCGGTGATCTTGATGGCGCCTCACTTCACCGGTCTTGACATGGCAGGGCTACGCATTTCGATGGAGACGCCGGTCGTCAGCATCTACTCGCGCCAAAAGGACGAATGGCTGGATGCCTTCTTTCGCAGCCGCCGCCTGCGCCTGGGGACCGGCATCATCTTTTCGCGTCAGCAAGGCACCCGCCCCACGCTCAGGGCACTCAAAGAAGGCTACCGGCTCTACTACCTGCCGGACCAAGATTTTGGTGCCCGCGATTCGGTGTTCGTTCCGTTCTTCGGGGTCAACACGGCCACCATCACCGGCTTGTCGCGCCTGGCGGCGGCCACGGGTGCTGCGGTGTTGCCCTGCTACCCACGGCGCGAGGCGGGGCGCTATGTGCTGGTGATCGAGCCAGCGCTGACCGACTTCCCGTCGCAGGACCTCACCCGAGACGCGGCGCGCATGAATGCGGTCATCGAGTCGCAGATACGCCGGATCCCGCAGCAGTACTTCTGGATGCACAAGCGCTTCAAGTCGCGCCCTGAAGGCGAGGCGGACTACTACGCCAAGCCTTGAACCAAAAGCGAAGCCTGGCGGCAGTGGGTCGCGCCTAGAATGCAGCCTGTCAGGAGAGCGCTCCTCCGAGGAGCCGCCGAAGGCGCAGGACCCGCAAGGAACCGAACGCTCAGGCAAAAGGACTGACAAAGCGCTGGCGGCGCGTGGCGCCCTGGCGTTCCTCACTGGAGAGAGGTGGCCCTGCTTGAGGCCATCCACCGAAGGGGCAAGCGAGCGCGGGACCGCCCACCGCGTGAGTCAATCTCTCAGGTACCAAGGACAGCGAGGACATGACCCCGGAATCCACACGGAGCCTCCATGTCCTCCTTGCTACGCACGCCCCTGCACGCCCTGCACCTTGAGCTCGGGGCCAAGATGGTGCCCTTTGCCGGCTACGAGATGCCGGTGCAATACCCCAGCGGCGTGATGGCCGAGCACAAGCACACGCGTGCTGCTGCGGGCCTCTTTGACGTCTCCCATATGGGCCAGGTGCGCCTGGTCGGCGCTGACGCCGCCGCCGCGCTCGAAACCCTCGTGCCGGTCGACATCATCGACCTGCCCGCCTTCAAACAGCGCTATGCGCTCTTCACGAACGACGCTGGCGGCTTGCTGGACGACCTGATGGTCTGCCGCCGGCCCGACGATCTGTTCGTGGTGGTCAACGCCGGCTGCAAGGAGCAGGACATCGCCCATCTGCAAACGGCCCTTGGCGGTCGTTGCCAGGTCATCCCCTGCCCCGAACGCGCACTGCTCGCCCTGCAAGGTCCGCAAGCCGCCGAGGTGCTGGCGCGGCTGCATCCGGGTGTGGCGGCCCTCACGTTCATGACCGGCGGCTTCTTTGCCCTGAATGGCATCGAGACCTTCGTGACCCGCTCCGGCTACACCGGCGAGGATGGCTACGAAATCTCGGTCCACCAAGACGACGCCGTGGCGCTGGCGCGGGCACTGCTGGCGCATGTCGAGGTCAAGCCCATTGGCCTCGGCGCGCGGGACTCGCTGCGTCTCGAAGCAGGCCTGTGCCTCTATGGCCACGACATCGACTCCACGACCACGCCCGTCGAAGCCGCCCTGACCTGGGCGATCCAGAAGGCGCGCCGCCCGGGCGGCGCGCGCGCCGGCGGCTACCCTGGCGCGGCCGTCATCGAGCAGCAACTCGCGCAGGGCCCGAGTCGCAAACGCGTCGGCCTCGTCAGCTCAGAGCGCATGCCTGTGCGCGAAGGCTGCAAGCTGGTGGACGCCAGCGGCACTGAGGTCGGCACCGTCACCAGCGGCACCGTCGGGCCCACGGTGGGCAAGCCCATCGCCCTCGCCTACGTGGCCATGTCGCACGCGGCTATCGGCACCGAACTCTTCGCTCTCGTGCGCGACAAGCGCACGCCCATGACCGTCTCCCCCACCCCCTTCACCCCCAACCGCTACTACCGAGGCTGAACCCCATGAGCATCAAGTACACCCCCGACCACGAATGGCTCGACGTCCATGGCGACGGCACCGCGACCGTGGGCATCACCGTGCATGCGCAGGACGCGCTGGGCGATGTGGTTTTTGTGGACCTGCCTGAAGTGGGCAAGACCTACGCCGCCAAGGACGTGGCCGGCGTGGTCGAGTCGGTCAAGGCGGCTGCCGACGTCTACATGCCCGTCGACGGCGAGATCACCGAAGTGAACGAAGCCCTGCGCGACGACCCGGCCCTGGCCAACAGCGACCCGCTCAAGGCCGGCTGGTTCTTCAAGGTCAAGTTGGCCAACCCCGGTCAGCTCGAAGCCCTGCTGGACGAGACCGGCTACGACGCCCTGCTCAAGACTCTCTGACCCCTGCCCTGCCATGCCCACGCCGCTCGACCAGCTTGAAAACCCCCGCGAGTTCCACGCCCGTCACCTCGGGCCGGACGCCGCCGATGAAGCCCAGATGTGCCAGGCCATTGGCGTTGCCAGCCGCGCGGCGCTGATCGATGCGGTCGTGCCCGCCAGCATCCGGCGCGGCACTGGCATGCAACTCCCGCCCGCCACGACCGAGGCCCAAGCCCTGGCCGAGCTGCGCGCAATTGCGGGCCAGAACCAGGTGCTCAAGAGCTTCATCGGCCAGGGCTACTACGGCACGCACACGCCGGGCGTCATCCTGCGCAACATCCTCGAGAACCCCGCCTGGTACACGGCCTACACGCCCTACCAGGCCGAGATCTCACAGGGCCGCATGGAGGCCTTGGTCAACTTCCAGACCATGGTCTGCGACCTGACCGGCATGGCGATTGCCAATGCCAGCATGCTGGACGAGGCGACTGCGGCCGCCGAGGCCGTGACCCTGGCCAAGCGCTCGGTCAAGTCCAAGAGCCAGACCCTGATCGTGGCGGGCGATTGCCACCCGCAGACCATCGAGGTCATCCAAACGCGCTGTGCACCCTTGGGCATCGAGGTCAAGGTCGGCTTTGCGCCGGGGCTGATGAACGATCACGACTACTTCGCAGTGGTCTGCCAGTACCCGTCCACCACCGGCCTGATCCACGACCTGAAAGCCTACGTCGAGCAGGCCCACGCAAGCCAAGCCGCCTTCATCGTCTGCGCCGACCTTTTGGCCTTGACGCTGCTCGTGCCCCCGGGCGAGTTCGGTGCCGATATCGTGGCCGGCAGCACGCAGCGCTTTGGCATGCCCATGGGCGCCGGCGGCCCGCACGCGGCCTACCTGGCCTGCCGCGACGAGTTCAAGCGCTCGCTACCGGGCCGCCTCGTCGGTGTCAGCAAGGACGCGCAAGGCGCCCCCGCCTACCGCCTGGCGCTGCAGACGCGTGAGCAGCACATCCGCCGCGAGAAGGCCACCAGCAACATCTGCACGGCCCAGGTGCTGCCCGCCGTGGTGGCCAGCATGTACGCTGTCTATCACGGGCCCCAGGGCCTGACGCGCATCGCCGAGCGCGTGGCCAGCTTCGCAGCCATCCTTGCTGATGGGCTGCAGCGGCAAGGGCTCAAGGTCGTCACGCCGGCCGCCTTCGACACCATCACCGTCGAGTGCGATGCCGCAGCGGTGCTGGCGCGTGCGCTGGCGGGTGGCGCCAACCTGCGCAAGCTCTCCGACACGCACCTCGCCGTGGCGCTCGACGAGACCACCACACGCGCTGACATCGAGGCCCTGTGGGGCTGGTTTGCGCCCGGCCACGCGTTGCAAGTTTCGAATTACGTGGCCGGTATCGAGTCGCTCATCCCGCCGGCCCTGCGTCGCACGAGTCCCTTCCTGACCCACCCGGTCTTCAACACCCACCACAGCGAGACCGAGATGCTGCGCTACCTGCGCAGCCTCGCGGACAAGGACCTGGCGCTCGACCGCAGCATGATCCCGCTGGGCTCCTGCACGATGAAGCTCAACGCCACGGCCGAGATGATTCCCATCACCTGGCCCGAGTTCGCCAACCTGCACCCCTTTGCCCCGCATGATCAGCTCGCGGGCTACCACGCGCTCAATGAACAGCTCTGCCAGTGGCTGTCCGAGTGCACCGGCTATGCCGGCATCAGCCTGCAGCCCAACGCCGGCTCGCAGGGCGAGTACGCGGGCCTCTTGGCCATCAAGGCCTGGCACGAGTCTCGGGGCGAGGCGCGCCGCAATGTCTGCCTGATCCCCGAAAGCGCGCACGGCACCAACCCGGCCTCGGCCCAGATGGTGGGCATGCAGGTCGTCGTCACCAAGTGCGACCGCGAGGGCAACATCGACCTCGCCGACCTGCAGGCCAAGTGCGAGCAGCATGCCGACACCCTGGCCGCGATCATGATCACCTACCCCTCGACGTATGGCGTCTTCGACACCCACGTCAAGGAGATCTGCCAGCTGGTGCGCTCGCACGGCGGCCGGGTCTATGTGGACGGCGCCAACATGAACGCCCTGGTCGGCGTGGCGGCGCCGGGTGAGTTCGGCGGCGACGTCAGCCACCTGAACCTGCACAAGACCTTCTGCATCCCGCACGGCGGTGGTGGCCCGGGCGTCGGCCCGGTCTGCGTGGTGGAGGACCTGGTGCCCTTCCTGCCGGCGCATCGCTCAGCGGGCATGGGCTCGGCGACCAATATCGGTGCTGTCAGCGCCGCGCCCTATGGCAATGCTGCCGTGCTGCCCATCTCGTGGATGTACGTCCGCATGATGGGCGCGGATGGCTTGCAGCTCGCGACTGAGACGGCCATCCTCTCGGCCAACTACGTGGCGGCGCGGCTGTCTGAGCACTACGACATCCACTTCAGCGGCGAGATCGCCGGCATCAAGGGCGGCGGCGTGGCGCACGAGTGCATCCTGGACCTGCGTCCGCTCAAGGACAGCAGCGGCGTCGGCGCCGAGGACGTGGCCAAGCGCCTGATCGACTACGGCTTCCACGCGCCCACCCTGTCCTTCCCCGTCGCGGGCACGCTGATGGTGGAACCGACCGAGAGCGAATCGCGCTTCGAGCTCGACCGCTTCATCGACGCCATGATCCAGATCCGCAAGGAGATCGCGGCCGTCGAAGCTGGCCAGTGGCCGCGCGAGGACAACCCGCTCGTCAACGCGCCGCACACCGCCCAGGTGGTGGCCGCCAGCGACTGGGCACACGCCTACCCGCGAGAAGTGGCCGCCTATCCGGTGCCGGCGCTCCTGAAGCAGAAGTATTGGGCGCCCGTGGGCCGGGTCGACAACGTCTGGGGCGACCGCAACCTGTTCTGCAGTTGCGTGCCTGTGGCCGACTATGCGTGATGGGCGCTAGCCCGAGCGTCGTGGCAAACCTGCCCCTGCGGCTCCGGGGCGGCACGACACAATCCACCCCGCTGTGCCCGCTGCTGCCCTTCGATCCCCTGCCCCGCCTCGCCAGGAGCTGAACCGCAGCCTCCTGCTCGCGTTGCTGCTGCACGGCTGGCTGATCCTGGTGCTGGGCAATGCGGTGGGCACGGCGCCGCCGGGCCAGGGCGTCTGGGGCAGCTTGAGCGTGACCCTGACGGGCCGCAGCGGCGGCTCGCCCGACAGCGACCCCACCGCCAGCCAGACCGGCCCGAATGGCGAAGTCGGCCCCGTGGGCCCAGGTCGCCCTTCGCCAGCCAGACCGGCCCGAATGGCGAAGTCGGCCCCGTGGGCCCAGGTC
>CALMQC010000533.1 GCA_937871895.1 uncultured Roseateles sp.
GGACAATCGCGCCCGATCGTATGACCCCGCCCGCCCTTCACGCCGACCTTGACCCCAACACCCCCCTCGGAGTCCTCGCCAACGTCTTCGGCTATGGGGCCTACCGGGGCCAGCAGGCCGCCATCGTCGAGCATGTGGCCGCCGGGGGCGATGCCCTCGTCCTGATGCCCACCGGCGGTGGCAAGAGCCTCTGCTACCAGGTGCCCGCCATCCTGCGCCACCAGCGCCGCCAGGGCGTGACCGTGGTGGTGAGCCCGCTCATTGCGCTGATGCACGACCAGGTGGGCGCGCTGGAAGAAGCCGGCGTGCACGCCGCCTTCCTCAACTCCAGCCACAGCAGCGATGAGGCCGCGCAGGTGGAGCGCGAGATGATGAGCGGGCGCCTGGTGCTGCTGTACGCCGCGCCCGAGCGCATCACCACGCCGCGCTTCCTGGCCCAGCTGACCTCGCTGCACGAGCGCGGGCTCTTGAGCCTCTTCGCCATCGACGAGGCGCACTGCGTCAGCCAGTGGGGGCACGACTTCCGGGCCGAGTATTTGCAGCTCTCGCAGTTGCACGAGCGCTTCCCCGACGTGCCGCGCATTGCGCTCACCGCCACCGCGGATGAACTCACGCGCCAGGACATCATCGAGCGGCTCAGCCTGCATGAAGCGCGCGTCTTCATCAGCAGCTTTGACCGGCCCAACATCCGCTACAGCATCGTCGAGAAGACCGGCTCCCCGCGCGACCAGCTGCTGCGCTGGCTGCGTGACGAGCATGAGGACGACGCCGGCATCGTCTACTGCCAGAGCCGCCGCAAAGTCGACGAGACCGCCGCGTGGCTGAGTGAAGAAGGCATCCCCGCGCTGCCGTACCACGCGGGCCTCGACGCCGAGGTGCGCCGCGCCCACCAGGACCGCTTCCTGCGCGAGGAAGGCCTCGTCATGGTCGCCACCATCGCCTTCGGCATGGGCATCGACAAGCCCGATGTGCGCTTTGTCGCCCACCTCGACCTGCCCAAGAACATCGAGGCCTACTACCAAGAGACCGGCCGCGCGGGCCGTGACGGCGCGCCCGCCGATGCCTGGATGACCTACGGCCTCGCCGACGTCGTCAACCAGCGCCGCATGATCGACGAGAGCCCCGCCGACGAGACCTTCAAGCAAGGCCAGCGCGGCAAGCTCGATGCCCTGCTCGCCTTGGCTGAGGCCACCGACTGCCGCCGTGTGCGCCTGCTGCGCTACTTCGGCGAAGAAAGCTCCGCTTGCGGCAACTGCGACAACTGCCTGCACCCCGCCGCCACCTGGGACGCCACCGAGCCCGCGCGCAAGTTGCTGTCCTGCATCTACCGCTTCCACCAGCGCGGCGAGCGCTTTGGCGCCGGCCACCTGATCGACGTGCTGCGCGGCAAGGCCACCGACAAGACCCGCCAGTACGGCCACGACAGCCTCTCCACCTGGGCCTGCGGTGCCGACCTCTCCGAGCTGCAATGGCGCGCCGTGCTGCGCCAGCTCATCGCGCTAGGCCATGTGGTGGCCGAAGGCGAGTGGCACACCCTCTCACTCACCGAGGCCGCCCGCGCCGTGCTCAAAGGCGAGGTCACCCTGCGCCTGCGCGAGGCCCAGCCCGAAGGCCGCGCCAAGGCGAGCCGCAAAGCGCGCGCCAGCAAAGCCAAAACCCGCCCCGTCGAGGGCCTGGACGCCGACGCCACCGCCCGCTTCGAAGCCCTCAAAGCCTGGCGCGCCGAAGTCGCCCGCGAACACGGCCTGCCCGCCTACGTCATCTTCCAGAACGTCACGCTCACCGAGATGGCCCGCGTAAACCCGTCGTCCGAGGCCGAGCTGGCCGACATCAGCGGCGTGGGGGCCAAGAAGCTGGAGGCGTATGGGCGGGAGATATTGAGGGTCCTTCAGGCCTGACTTTGCTGTCTGCCGAGGCTTGACGACTATGCGCCTAAGGCGCATAGTCCGCCCATGCTCACCGTCGTCGAAAGCCCCATCTTTCAGCGCCTCTGGCCGCAGTATTGGGACGAAGACGAGCGGGCTGAATTTGCCAGCTTCATCGCCGCCAATCCGGACGCCGGGTCGGTGATCCGAGGCTCCGGTGGCGTCCGCAAGGTGCGCTGGGCGCGTGAAGGCACGGGCAAGTCCAGTGGCGTGCGCATCGTCTACCTCGTCAGGAATGAAGCGGGAGAGGTGTATCTGCTCACCCTCTACGCCAAGTCCAAGTCAGCGAGCATTTCTCTCAGCACACTCAAGGAGATTCGCCGTGCCCTCGAAATCTAAGAAGCTCAGCGCCGCCGATCTGGTCGCCCTCGAAGCCAAGCGCGACATCGGGGCCGAGATCCTTCAGTCCATCAAGGACATGAAGGCGGGCAAAGGCAAGGTCGTGCCGAGGCCCGCGAGGCCACCGGCCTGTCGCAGTCCCAGTTCGCCACCTTGCTGGGCGTGTCCGTGCGTACGCTCCAGGGCTGGGAGCAAGGCCGCAAGCAGCCCAGCGGTGCTGCGCGCACGCTGCTTGCCATTGCCCGGTCCAATCCCAAGGCGGTGTTGGCTGTGTCTACGCAGTGAGCTGCGGAGAGGCGCAGGCCATCAGCCCTTGCCCTCCACATACCTCCCAAAGCTATCCAAGATCGCCTGCCACCCCGCCCGCTGCTGCTCTTCAGAGTGGGTGTTCTCGCCATCAAAGGTCTCGCGCACGGTCACGCCCTCGGGGCCTTCGCTGAACTCGACGCGCAGCTCGCGCTCGCCGAATTCGGCCACGATCAGTCGCATCGGCTCCACGGCCGTGTAGGTGCCGGCAAAGTCGAAGCCGAAGCTGCCGTCCTTGGCCTCCATGCGGGACGAGAACTGGCCGCCCACGCGCAGGTCCACGCTGGAGGCGGTGGTGTGCCAGTCGGGGGACGCGGTGTTCCAGACGTGGGAGTCTGTCGGGCTTTGGGCCGGGGGCGCGTTGGGCCTACAAGGGGGCTCAGCCTAGGCGCAAAGCAAAGCTGGGCTCGATGCCCAGCGCGCATTTGCAACGACGGATCAGCCCCCTTGCAGGCCCAACGCGAAGGGCCGGGGCGATTTGCGGGGCCAAGCGTTGTTGTCGGCTCGTTGTTGGGGCCGATCCAACGCCTCG
>CALMQC010000534.1 GCA_937871895.1 uncultured Roseateles sp.
CGGCAGGTAGCCGCGCATCAGGCTGGGCGCCGGGCCCGTCTCGGGCACCAGGCCGGGGTGGGCTCGGGGGCCGCTGGGGCTTTCCGCGGTCTGCGGTTCGGGCATCGTTCCACCGTAACAGGTCAGTCTGGGGGGCAGCAACCTGGCCCGGGCACGCGGATGGAGGGGCGGCCTGGGCGGAGGGCCATCATCGCCGATGCCCGTTGGCCCCCGTCAACGGGGCCCCCGACAATGGGCACCTACCCCGACCTTGCCGCTGCGTCATGGCCTTGCAGTACGAAATCCTTCCCGTCACCCCCTTCCAACAAAACTGCTCCCTGGTCTGGTGCTCCGAGACCCGCGAGGCCGCGTTGATCGACCCCGGCGGCGAATTGCCGCGACTGCTGGCGGCCGTGCAGGCACGCGGGCTGACGCTCAAGGCCATCTGGCTCACACATGCGCACATCGACCATGCCGGTGGCGCGGGCCAGCTGTCGCGCGAGGCGGCCTTGCCCATCATTGGCCCGCACCCGGGCGACCAGTTCTGGATCGACGGGCTGGCGCAGCAGAGCCAGATGTTCGGCTTCCCGACGGCCGAGCCCTTTGTGCCGCAGCGCTGGCTGGCCGATGGCGACGAGGTCCAGATCGGGCAGGAGACGCTGACCGTGCGTCACTGCCCGGGGCACACGCCGGGGCATGTGGTGTTCTATTCCGCGTCGGCCGGCCGCGTGTTTGTGGGCGACGTGCTGTTTGCCGGAAGCATCGGCCGCACCGACTTCCCCCGCGGCAACCACGGGCAGTTGATCGACGCGATCCAACACAAGCTGCTGACCCTGCCGGATGAGACCGTTGTCATTCCAGGCCATGGCCCTGAGACCTGCATTGGTGACGAACGTCGCAGCAACCCCTTCCTGCAGTGAGCGCAGCGGGGCGAGTCTCGTAATATCGCGCCCCATGCCGTGCGGCCCCTCGCCCTCGGCGTGCACCTGATGGCCGACGCCACTCTCGATCAAGACCTGCAGTCCCTCCCGTCCTCGCTGCGCGGCCTGGCCCAGCGCGGCACGGCGCGCAGCTATCGCAAGGGCGCGCTGCTGATCGAGGAGGGCTCGCTGGGGGACAACCTGTTCGTCATCGTCGCGGGCCAACTGCGCGCCTACAGCAGCGATGCGCGCGGCCGCGAGATCACCTACGGCGTCTATGGCCCTGGCGAGTACGTGGGCGAGATGAGCCTCGACGGCGGGCCACGCTCGGCCAGCGTGATGGCCGAGGCGCCCACGCGCTGCATCATCGTCACGCGCGTCAACCTGCTGACTCACATCAGCGAGCACCCTGAGTTCGCGTTCGAGCTGCTGACCAAGGTGATTCGCCGCGCGCGCGCCGCGACCCTGTCCACCAAGCAGCTGGCGCTGAACGACGTCTATGGCCGCCTGCGCCTGTTGATCGAGCAAAGTACGCTTGACGGCGCGCAGATGGAATTCACCCACCAAGCCATCGCCCAGCGCCTGGGCTGCTCACGTGAGATGGTGTCCAAGCTGGTCAAGGACCTGGAGCAGGGCGGCTACCTGAGCCGCGTGGCCAATGGCTGCTACCAGCGCCTGAAGCCGCTCCCCGCCAGGTGGTGAAGCCCCCGGCTGATGGTGAAGCCCCCGGCCCAGCGAGTACGCTGAGCGCACCCCCCGAGGGGGCGCTATCTGCCGGGCCCATGGCGCCCCACCCACTCCACGACCGCCCCGCCTCCCCCCGGCCCCCGGCCTCTGCGAGTACGCAGTGGCCACCCCCGAGGGGGGTGCAATCGGCCGAGGCGCATGGCGCCCAACCGATTGCATGACGGGCCGGCTTGGGGCGGCCCGGCGCTCGGCCCAAATACCTGGCAGATCAGCCGCGCTTGAGGGGCGGGGCGACGGGGAAGCGTCGCGCCGGCTTCTCGGCGCGGGCATAGAGGCCGGCGACCTTAGGAATGTTGGCCTCTAGGTCGCGGATGCGCGTGTCGTTGGACGGGTGGGTGGAGAGCCACTGCGGCGGTGCGCCCTTGCTGGCCTCGCTCATCTTTTGCCACAGGCGCACAGCGGCAGCGGGGTCGTAGCCGGCGCGGGCGGCCAGCTCGATGCCGATCAGATCGGCCTCGCTCTCGTCGCCGCGGCTGAACTTGAGCGACAGCAGTTGCGCGCCCATGCCGGCGGCTGCGCGGCCGAGGTTGCCCAGGCCCAGCAAGGCTGAACCCAGCTCCACCACGGCCGAGGTGGCGGTGGACTTGCCCATGCGCTCGCGCGCGTGCTCACGCAGCGCATGCGCGACCTCGTGGCCCATGATGGCGGCGACCTCGTCGTCCTCAAGCTTGAGCTGCTCAAGGATGCCGTAATAGAAAGCGATCTTGCCGCCGGGCATGCAGAAGGCATTGAGCGTGGGGTCGCCCAGCAGGGTCACCTCCCAGCGCCAGCGGCGGGCGCGCTCGTTCCACTCGTAAGAGAACGGGATGATGCGCGAGGCAATCTCGCGCAGGCGGATCAGTTGCGGTTGCCCTTCCGGTGCGAGGTTGCGCTTCTGCGCCGCCTCTTGCTTGAGCGCCAGGTACTGCTGGGCCCCGGCCTTTTCGATCTGGTCGGCCGACACCAGGCCCACGAACTTGCTCTTCTCGCCCACTTCCACACCCTCGCGGGCCCAGGCGGGCACGGTGGGTAGGACGAGGCCCGCACCCAGCAGGCCCGTGAAGAGGCGCCGGCCGCGCTGCGGGGCGCAGGTGCCGGCCGCGCAGTCGGCGCATTGCCCAAACTGGCGCGGGGCGGGCGTGGTGAGCGTGGCGTAGTGGAAGTCGTCGGTACTCATGCGGACATTTTGCTTGCTTGGCGGCCACGCCACACGGCGCGTGGAGAATGCGCGCCATGTCTGACGCCGCCCCCGCCACGCCCGCCCTAGACCGCCAGCACTTCCGCTCGGCGCTGGGCATGTTTGCCACCGGCGTCACCATCGTCACGGCGCGGGACCCGAGCGGGCGGCTCGTCGGGTTGACGGCCAATTCCTTCAACTCCGTCTCGCTCACACCGCCGCTGGTGCTGTGGAGCCTGTCGCGCCTGGCGGGCTCGCTGCCGGTGTTCTCGCAGGGCTCGCACTACGCGATCAACATCCTCGCCGCCGAGCAGATGCCGCTGGCGCAGCGCTTTGCCACGCGCGACATCGACCGCTTTGCCGGCGTGGCCTGGCGCGAGGGCGCGGGCGGCGCGCCGGTGCTGGAGGGCGCGGCGGCGGTGTTCGAGTGCGCCAACCGCAGCCAGTACGAGGAGGGCGACCACATCATCTTCGTCGGCGAGGTGGAGCTGTGCAGCGCGCGCGCCGGGGCCACGCCGCTGATCTTCCACGGCGGGCGCTACTTCACCGAGCTGCCGATCGGTTGATGGCTGAGGGCTGAAGGCCGAAGTTTGGGGGTGACGCTGGCACCGCGTCCGGCTACAAACCGACCCCATGCAAGACATCAAACGGGGTAGCGCACCCAAGCGCGACGCGGTCATCCTGCAGGGCTTCCTGCAGGCCTGTGGCTACACGGTGGACGTGGGCGGCAACTTTGGGGCCGGCACCGGGAAGGGCTTGCGCCGGTTCCAGGCCGACCCAGGTCT
>CALMQC010000535.1 GCA_937871895.1 uncultured Roseateles sp.
CACGAGGTCCTGGCTCGCAGACGCGATGGGGGCGGTGCTGGCATCGCCCCCAAGCAGACGCACGCCCGCGGGCAAACAGGCTTGCGCGGCGGCCAGACGCTCGGGCAGCAACTCCAGGCCCGTCAGGTGTTCGGGCTGACAGCCCAGGCGCAGCAGGTCCTGCAAGTTGCCGCCGCCGCCGCAGCCCACTTCGAGCACCCGCCAGCCTTGCGGGCCGCCAGGCCGCTGGGCCAGGCCGCGCCGCAGCGCCTGGTGCCGTTCGGCCCACATCTGCCAGACCTCGGGGCGCAGCAGGGAGTAGCGATCCACCACCGCCGCGCGGCGGGCGTAGCGGGCCTGGATCTGGGCCAGCTCGTCGTGGCTCACCGCAGGGCCTCGATGAAGCGGGCCGCGAGCTTGGGGTAGGCGTGGTGGGCCAGGGCATAGGCGCGGCCCCGGGCGCCCAACATGGCGCGCTCGTCCGCACGCATCGCGGCCAAGCGCTGCAGGCCCTGGGCCACCGCCTCGGGGTCCTCGGGCGCCACGGTCAGGCCGCAGCCGGCGTCGCGCACGGGGTCGTTGCCCGCATCGACCGAGTGCAGGATGGCGCGGCCGGCCATCATGTAGTCGATCAGCTTGTTGGGCGCGATGCCGAAGCGGTAGATGGGCGTGCGCTGCCAGCCGATGTAGGCGATGTCGAACTCGCCCAGCAGGGTCGGGATCTGGGCCTTGGGGATGGCAGGGAAAAAGGTGACGTTGGGCAGGCTCCGGGCCCGCTCATCCAGGCGTTCGGCCTCGTGACCCTGGCCCACCAGCACGAAGGCGAACGGGGCCTCGCGCAGCTGTGCGGCGGCGTCCAGCAGCACGTCCAGCGCATTGGGCAGGCCCATGCTGCCGGCGTAGCCCACCACCACGCGCCCCGCGGCGCGCTGCGCTTCCAGGTGCGCGGCCAGCTCGGAAGCGAGCGGGGCGCCAGGCGCCTCCCACTCCTCGGGCGCAAAGCCATTGGGCACGATGTGCAGGCGCGCCAGATTGAGCTTGTGCGCCTTCATGTAGACCTGCACCTTGGGCAGCATCGAGACCACGCGGTCGCAGTCGCGGTAGGCGTCGTTCTCGGCCTTCTGGCAGAGCATGGCAAAGGGGTGGCGGCGCGACATGCCCGAGAGCTCGATCAGCGACAGCGGCCAGAGGTCGTGCACCTCATAGACCAGCTTGGCCTGCGCGAGACGCGCGATGCGCCGCGCCACCCAGATGTCCATCGGGTAGGTGCTGGAGGCGATCACGGCCTCGGGCCGCAACTCGCGCGCCAGCCGCGCGGCATCGAGCCACACCTGCCGCAGGAAGGACGCGATATTGCGCAGCCGCCCGACGCCATTGCCTTTGTAGGCCGGCGTGGGCAGCCAGCGGTAGCGGATGCCATCGATCAGCTCCTCCACCGGCTCGGCACCCACCTCAGGCTGCACCGCGCGCACATGGGACTGCGAGGCCGCGACGATGGTCACCTCATGCCCCGCTCGCACCCACTCGCGCGCTAGGTAGTAGGGCCGGAACTCCATGCCATGCCGGGGCGAGCCGGCGTAGTGGTTGATGAGCAGAATCCTCATGCGTGGGACAGCTCGCGCAGCCGCGTCAAGAAGCGCTGCACGCCGGGCTCGAAGAGGCCGTGCTGCTGCACCCACTGGCGGTTGGCCGCCGCCAGTTGCTCGGGTTGCAGCTGCACCAGGCGCTTGGTGATGCCCTTGGGCTCGTAGACGATGAGGCCGCGCTCGGAGTTGCCGATCAGCTCGCGGTTGGCCGGCAGGTCGGACAGCAGGGGCACACAGCCATGGGCCATGGCCTCCAGCACCGAGACCGAAACCGAGTCGCTCTCGGGCAGGCTCAGGTACCAACTGGCCTGGTCGTACCAGCGGGCTTGGTCGGCGGCGTCCAGCCTGCCAACAAAGCTGACCTTGTCTGCGAGGCCACGCCCCATCACATCGTTCTCCAGCCAGGGGCGCAGCGAGCCGTCATTGGCGATCACGAGCCGGGCCGGCGGGCACTGCGAGGCAATGCGCGCAAACACCTCCAGCACCAGCTGCGGGCGGTAGAGCGGCTCCAGGCCCCGGTTGGCAAAGAAGAGCCAGGGCTCCTTCTCGCCGCGCTGGCGCGGCATGGCCTCGAGGCCAAAGGGGAAGACCATCACCTCCCCCGCGCCCAGCTCGCGCATCTTGTCGGCCATGTGCTGCGAGTCCGACGTGGTCACCGCGCAAGCCTTGAGCACCTTGCGGGTCAGCCAGCGGTAGGCCGTGCTCTGGTTGGGCGTGACGAGGATGTCGCTGCCCCAGGCCGAGCCCGCGATCTGCGCCCGCAGC
>CALMQC010000536.1 GCA_937871895.1 uncultured Roseateles sp.
GCCAAGGCCTTGTCGCCGCTGCTCAAGGTCTTCACGAGGAGTTGCACGTCATGGCTGTCGTAGGCGAGGGTGGCCTGGTGGCCGGCCGCGTCTTGGTTCAACGCGATCAGCTCGCGGTTGCCCAGCAGCTTGACCAAGGACTCCGGTGCCTTGCGCATGTCCATGCCGATGAAGAGCGGCGCGTTCAGCATGGCCCAGAGCGAGAAGTGCGAGCGCGCTTCGGTCAGGTGCTTGGCGTCGAACTCGCCCTTGCCGATGAAGAGCATGTCCGGGTCGTTCCACGAGCCCGGGTGCGCGTAGAAGGCGCGCTTGGCCGCGCTGTCGAAGTTGGTCAGCATCCGGCTCCAGCTCGGCGTGATGTCGTCGCTGGTGCGCGAGAGGTTGCCAAAGTCCTTGCCCCAGGCGCGCACATTGCCGGCGCCCCAAACGCACAGCGAGAGCACGAAGTCGCCGTCCGGGTTGCTTTTGACCAGGGCGTTGTGGATGTCGCGGAACTGCTGCTGCACGGCCACGATGTCGGAGCGGGCGACGGAGTCCATGTCGAGCACGGGTTTGAGCTCCCGGTACTTGCCCGAGCGCACCTTCTCCGCGTCGGCGCCAAAGGCGCGCAGACCGCAGCCGTCCACCTTGATGTAGTCAAAGCCCCAGGTCTCGAAGTAGAGCGCGATGTCCTGCTGCGTGTGCCCGTAGAGGCCCACCTCGCGCTCCAGCACCGAGCCCTTGGGCAGGTCGGTGTCGTCGGGCGAATAGGCCTGCGAGCAGCTGTTGCGGCCGAGGTCGGTGTAGATGCCGGCCTTGAGGCCCATGGCGTGCAGCCGGTCGGTGAAGCTGCGGAAGGACGGCGTCCCGTTCGCTTGCTGGGTGGACGGGAAGCGCTCGGTGCGGATGATCAGCATGCCGTCGCTCAAGCGCCGCTGCAGCCACCAGCCGTCGTCGATGTTGATGTAACGGTAGCCCTTGGCCGCGAGGCCTTGGTCCACCAGCGACTGTGCAGCCCCCAGCACCTTGTGCTCGTCGATGTCGGTGCCAAAGGCGTTCCAGCTGCTCCAGCCCATGGGCGGCGTGGCGGCCCGGCCGGCGGTGTAGGCAGACCAGGTCGCGGTGGGGGCCAGGGGGTCGGCGCCAGCAGCCGTCAAGCCCGCCGCAAACAGCAGGGCAAGGGCGGCGGTGCGGAGGCGGGGCAGGGCCAGTTTCATGGGGATCGGGCGCGTAGGCATGGCGGGCGGGGCCCGCACCATAGCAAGCCGAAGAGGCGCTTTCGCGCGCTATGCGCAATCGGAATGGGTGCGGGTGAACTTGTGATCGCAGGGGTGGCCAGACGCCTGCGTTGACTTTGCTAAATCAGCGCAGATGCCGAGTGGCGGCAGCCCCGAGGCTCGCCATACTGGCCAGTGTCCGGATAGCGCAACCCTCCCACGCTGAAACGCCATGACCACACCCCGCCTGCTTTCGATGCTGACCGCCACGCTGTGGGTGGCGCTGGCCACACCCGCCCTGGCCGGCAGCTACGAGAAAACGCCCACCGGCGTGCTGGTGCGGCCCGACACGGGCAGCGTCAAGGAGCTGCGCGTCAACGCCATCACTGAGTCCATCTTGCAGGTCACTGGTGTTGACGACCCGGCGCGCAAGCAACTGCCCTCGCTGATGGCGATTGCCCAGCCCAGCGGCCGGTTCAGCCTCAAGACGGGAACTGACAGCGTGACGCTCCGAGCCGGCAAGGCCTCGGCAATGGTGTCCTTGAAGGACGGCCGCATCCAGTTCTTCAACGCCAAGGGCCAGGCCGTGCTGCAGTCGGTCAGCGCAGACCTGAAGCCCGTCACGGTCGAAGGCCAGTCCTTCGTCGCTCCATCCGCCCAGTTCAATCGCGGCACGCGCGAAGCCTTCTACGGCTTGGGGCAGCACCAGGACGCGCAGATGAACATGAATGGCGAGGACGTCGAGCTGCGCCAGCACAACATGGACATCGCCATCCCCTTCGTCGTGTCCGACCGCAACTACGGCCTGCTCTGGGACAACAACGCCGTCACCCGCTTTGGCAACCCCATTCGCTTTGGACTCGCCAGCCGCGACCTGCAGCTCACGGCGCTGGACGGCAGCACCGGCCTCACCGCGAGCTACTACGTGGACGACCAGCTCGTGCTGACGCGCGTGGAGCCTGACATCCGCTATCAGTTCCTGAGCGACTTGCGCAAGCACTGGCCCACAGACCCTCGGCTCAGCCGCGAGGCCACGCGCGGCAAGAAGCTGAAGGTCGTCTGGGCGGGCACGATGGCGTCCACCAAGGCGGGCCTGCACAAGATGCGCCTCTTTGGCTCGGACTACTTCACGCTCACGGTCGGCGGCAAGACGGTCTTTGACAAGCGCCAATGGCGCGTGCGCTGGAACGGTTGGTACAACAACTTCGAACAAAGCTTCACGCCGGGCAAGCCCGTGCCGCTGCAGCTGGAGTGGTTGCCGGATGGTGGCCTCATCTCGCTGCACCACTCTGACCCTGAGCCCGCTGCTGACAAGCACTCGCTGCGCTTTGCCTCCGAGGCCGGCACCGGGCTCAACTACTACTTCATCAGCGGCGAGTCCATGCAGGGCGTGATCCGGGGCTACCAGCAGGTCACCGGCGTGCCGCCGATGATGCCCAAGTGGGCCTACGGCTTCTGGCAGTCCCGCCAGCGCTACAAGACCCAGGCCGAGCTGCTCGGCGTGCTGGACACCTACCGCAAGAACCGCTGGCCGCTCGACAACATCGTGCAGGACTGGCTCTACTGGCCCGAGGACCAATGGGGCAGCCACGCGTTTGACCCGCAACGCTTCCCCGACCCCAAGGGCATGGTCGATGAAGTGCACCGCAAGCACGCGCGCCTGATGATCTCGATCTGGGGCAAGTTCTACGCCAACACCGAGCACTACAAGCAGCTCGATGCCAAGGGCCATATGTGGCGCCGCAATGTCGAGCTCGGGATGAAGGACTGGGTCGGCCCCGGCTACCTGAACAGCCACTACTCGCCCTACAGCCAGGAGGCGCGCGACATCTACTACCGCCAGATGAAGCAGCGCCTGGTGGACCTTGGCATCGACGCCTGGTGGATGGACAACACCGAGCCCGACGTGCGCTCCAACTCCAGCCCCGAGGAGATGGCCGAGCTGACCTCACCCACCCAGATGGGCCCCGGCGCCCTGGTGCAGAACGCCTACTCGACCCTGAGCACCAAGGCCATGTACGACGGCCTCGTGCGTGACCAGCCGAACACCCGCCAGTTCATCCTGTCGCGGTCCGGCTTTGCCGGCGTGCAGCGCCACGCGGCGGCCGTGTGGTCCGGCGACGTGGGCGGCACCTGGGACAACTTCTTCAAGCAGATCTCGGCCGGCGTGCAGACCGGCTTCTCGGGCGTGCCCAACTGGACCCACGACATCGGCGGCTACACGCAAGAAGGCCGCTTCCAGGACGACTCGGTCCAGGGCCTGCAGGAGAACCGCGTGGAGGCGGGCAAGCGCACCGCCGAGGACCTGAAGGAATGGCGCGAGCTGAACCAGCGCTGGTGGCAGTTCGGCACCTTCTCGCCCCTGATGCGCAGCCACGGCGAAGGCGTCAAACGCGAGATCCACGAGATCTCGCCGGAAGGCTCGCCCATGCGCGCCAACCTGCTGTGGTTCCTGGAGCTGCGCTACCGGCTGATGCCCTACATCTACACGGCCGCCGCCGACAGCCACTTCGAGGGCGCCCCCATCATGCGCGGCCTGGCGCTCGACTTCCCCGGCGACGCACCGGCCCGCACGATTGCCGACCAATACCTGTTCGGCAAGTCCATCCTGGTGGCCCCGGTGACGGCCTATGGCGCGACCTCGCGTGAGGTCTACCTGCCCGGCAAGACGGCTTGGTACAACGCCTGGACCGGCGAGGTGCTGAAGGGTGGCATGTCGCGGCCGGTGGCGGCGCCGCTCGATCAGATCCCACTCTTCGTCAAAGCCGGCGCCATCGTCCCCATGGGCCCGGTGATGCAGTACGTGGACGAGACGCCCGATGCGCCGCTGACCATCAACGTCTACACAGGCGCGGATGGGCGCTACAGCCTCTACGAGGACGACGGGGTCACGAACGGCTACACCGCCGGCCAGTTCAGCCGCATTCCCATGGCCTACGACGACAAGCGCGGCACCCTCACCATCGGGCCCCGTGAGGGTAGCTACCCGGGCATGGTGCGCAGCCGCAGCTTCAAGGTCCGCTTCCTGAAGGCGGGGGACAAGACCGTGGACTTTGAAGCGCCTGCGCTGTCAGTGACCTATGCCGGCGAGCAGCTCGTGGTCAGCGCGAGGATGGCGAAGCCTTGAGCGGGAGCGTGTCCACCCGGTCCGTGATGATCCCGTCGATGCCGCCTGCGGTCAGCCGCTCGGCCACGTCGGCGTCGTTCACCGTGTAGACCAGCGCCCGCCAGCCGGCGGCGTGCAGGCGCCCCAGCAAGTTGGCGTCCATCACCCGCCAGTTGGTCACCACGGCCACCACGCCCAGGGCCTGGGCGGCCTCGAACCAGCCGTCCCACAGTGTGTCCAGCAGCAAGGCGCGGGGCAGGGCAGGGGCGGCCTCGCGGGCGCCGTCCAGGGCCTCGGGCTTGAATGAGCTGAGCAAGGGCGGCACGGCCGCGCCGGCCCAGAGCCGCGCCGCCTCGGCCGCCACCACCTGGCCGGTGCGGCGCTCCACGCCGGGACAGGGCTTGATCTCGACGTTCAGCGCGCAGTCGTTGGCCCGGCAGAAGGCCGCGATCTGCTCAAAGTGCGGCAGGCGCTCGCCGGTGTAGGGCGGGCTGTGCCAGCCGCCGGCATCGAGCGGCGTCAGGGCGGACCAGTCGGCATCAGCCGGCGAGCCTTGGCCGTTGGTTGTGCGCTCCAAGGTGTCGTCGTGCAGCAGGAAGCTGGTCTCGTCACGGGTCAGCTTCACGTCGCACTCGAAGGCGCGGTAGCCGTGCTGCAGCCCGAGGCGGAAGGCGGCCAGGGTGTTTTCAGGTGCCAGCTTGCCGGCGCCGCGGTGGGCAATCCACAAGGGGTAGGGCCAGGGGGTGAGAGCCATGGCGGCAGGATAGCCCCGCTTCGTTGGCTGGCAACCCGCTTGGAACCTAAGGGATAGCCCCCTCGGTTAGCATTCCGCCCCTTGCCGCTGCTGGGTTTTGCCCGTGGCGATGCGCCCCGATCCGACTCCTCCTGGCGCAGCCGCGCCGGACGCCATGAACGCTCCGCACCCCTTGATGCTCCACGCCGCCGAGCACGAGACCGCAGCCCCCCGGCTGCGTGAGATTCCCTACAACTACACCTCGTTCTCCGACCGCGAGATCGTGATCCGGTTGCTGGGTGATCGCTCCTGGGAGCTGCTCGACAAGCTGCGCCTGGAGCGCCGCACCGGCCGCTCGGCCCGCATGCTCTACGAGGTGCTGGGCGACATCTGGGTGGTGCAGCGCAACCCGTACTTGCAGGACGACCTGCTCGACAACTCGCGCCGCCGCATGCAGCTGGTGGATGCGCTCAAGCATCGCCTGGGCGAGGTGCAAAAGCGCCGCAACCCGGCGGGTGATGCGCAGCGCGACGCCCATGTGGGCGAGTTGCTCGCCGCCGCCACGCGCGCCGTCGAGGCCTTTGCGGCCCAGTTCGAGCAGGTTTCTGACCTGCGCCGCCGGGCCAGCCGCTTGCTCGCCAAGCACACGGCCAAGGACAACATCAAGTTCGACGGCCTCTCGCGCGTCTCGCACGTGACGGACGCGACCGACTGGCGTGTCGAGTACCCCTTTGTCGTGCTCACGCCCGACACCGAGGCTGAGATGGCGGGCCTGGTGGCCGCTTGCTTTGAGCTGGGGCTGACCGTCATCCCGCGCGGGGGCGGCACCGGCTACACGGGCGGCGCCGTGCCCCTGGTGTGGAACAGCGCCGTCATCAACACCGAAAAGCTCGAAGCCTTGCGGGGCGTCGAGATGCTGCAGCTGCCGGGCCTGGACCGCGAGGTCGCCACCATCTACAGCGAAGCCGGCGTCGTCACCCAGCGCGTGGCCGACCTGGCCGAGCAGCACGGCTATGTGTTCGCGGTGGACCCCACCAGCGCCGAGGCCAGCTGCATCGGCGGCAACATCGCCATGAACGCGGGCGGCAAGAAGGCCGTGCTGTGGGGCACGGCGCTCGACAACCTCGCCTCCTGGAAGATGGTCACACCCGAGGCCACCTGGCTGGAGGTCGTGCGCATCAACCACAACCTCGGCAAGATCCACGACGTCGAGACTGCGAGCTTCGAGCTGCGCTACTTCGACGCCAGCGGCAAGAAGCTGGAGAAGACCGAGCGGCTCGACATCCCCGGCCGCGTCTTCCGCAAGGAGGGCCTGGGCAAGGACGTGACGGACAAGTTCCTCGCCGGTCTGCCGGGCATCCAGAAGGAAGGCTGCGACGGCCTCATCACCAGCGCGCGCTGGATCGTGCACCGCATGCCGGGCCATGTGCGCACCGTGTGCCTGGAGTTCTTTGGCAACCCCAAGGACTGCGTGCCGAGCATCGTGGACATCAAGGACTATCTGTTCTCGGTGGCCTCCACCGGCGTGCTGCTGGCAGGCCTGGAGCACCTGGACGACCGCTACCTCAAGGCCGTGGGCTACGCCACCAAGAGCAAGCGCGGCGGCTTCCCGAAGATGGTCCTCATCGGCGACATCGTGGGCGACGACGCCGACGCCGTGGCCAAGGCCACCAGCGAGGTCGTGCGCCTGGCCAATGGCCGCTCGGGCGAGGGCTTCGTGGCCGTCAGCCCCGAGGCGCGCAAAAAGTTCTGGCTCGACCGCAAGCGCACGGCCGCCATCTCCAAGCACACCAACGCCTTCAAGGTGAACGAGGACGTGGTGATCCCGCTGGAGCGCATGGGCGAGTACACGCTGGGCATCGAGCGCATCAACATCGAACTGTCCTTGCGCAACAAGCTGGAGCTGGTGGACCGCCTCCAGGCCTGGTTCGCTGCAGGCAATTTGCCGCTCGGCAAGAGCGACGACGCCAGCGACATCGCCGGCAGCGAGCTGCTGGAAGACCGCGTGCAGCAGGCGCAGGCCCTGCTGGCCGAGGTGCGCACCCAGTGGCAGGGCTGGCTCGATGGCCTGGACACCGCCGGCTACTTCGCCGGCCTGCAAGACCACTCGCTGCGCGCGTCGTGGAAGACGCAGATCCTCAAGCCCCTGCAGTCGATCTTCAGCGGCGCGGCCTTTGAGCCGCTGCTGACCGAGGCCCGCCGCATCCACAAGGAAGTGCTGCGCGGCCGCGTCTGGGTGGCGCTGCACATGCACGCGGGGGACGGCAACGTCCACACCAACATCCCCGTCAACAGCGACAACTACGAGATGCTGCAGACGGCCCAT
>CALMQC010000537.1 GCA_937871895.1 uncultured Roseateles sp.
TTCTTGCCTGAGTTTTGCCTGGGCGAGGGGGCCAGAAAGCCCGCTCAGAGCAGCAGCGCGGCCTTCACAAAGACTTCGTGAGAGCGCTGCAGCCCGGGGCTGAGCCGCGCCTGCATCCAGCCAATGCTGACCACGCGCGTCAGGCCGATGCGGTGTTGCAGCAGCGCGGTGAACTGTGTGTCCCGCGATTGGGCTGCGGCCAGCCCGGGCTCGGCCCGGCGTTGGTAGCGGCCTTGCTGGGCGATCAGCCGGATCAGGTCGCGCGGGCTGAGGTGCAAGACAACGAGGCTGCGGGCGCTGCGGTCGATCAAGGCTTGCTGGCCTTGCGGGTTCGCCACCATCACCAGCGCCAGGCGCTGTTCGAACTCCAGCCAGCGCCCTCCCGGCAGTGGCAGTCGCCACTTCGACTCGGTCTGTGCCTGCACGCCGCGCCCCACGCGGTCGGCCTCGATGTCGAGCAAGCGCCCGACGGTGAGATCGACGTTGAGGAAGTTCCAGGTCTCGCCCGGCATGCTTTCCAGCCCGATTGCCAGATGCGGCGTGTCGTGCAGACGGCCCTGCGCGTGGGCGCGTTGGCGGTCGATGCCGAGATGACCCCAGACGCCGGTGCTGCGCGCCGTGGCGAACCAGAAGCCGGGCTGCACATGTTGCTCCACCACCAGGCCGGCCGGTACGCCGAGCAGCGGGTCGGCCAGGGTGCGCGTCTGACGCACTTGCAGCTGGGCTTCAGACTCATAAATCGGCAGGCCAGCCACCTCGTGCGCGCCCAGGCGCCGGATCAGCCAGGCCATGCCGCGCCGCACGCCGCTCTGGCTGACAAAGCCGTTGTCGTTGGCAAAGCGCGGGCTCACCTCCTCGGCGTTCACGTGGGCGATCCAGTCGGCGTCCTTGTAGCGCCAGCCCAGCCAGCCGCGATGGCCTGACTGCGCGTCGATGCGCTGCGGCTGGCCTTGGGCATCAAAGCCCAGGGTCGTGCGCGAGGCCAGCAGGTGGCCGCGCCAGAGCGAGGCCTCGGAGGCGCGCCAGACAAAGTCGCTGCCAAGCACGTCGGTGCGTCGGCCGTCCCGCCAGTCGCGCAGTGAAGCGAGTGCCGCCACGCCGAGGTCGCCCCATTGCTGCCGCGCGCGTCCAAAGCTGGCCTGCGACTGGCGCGGCTGCGCGTGGCTGGCCGTACCAAAGGCGCCAGGCCGCAGCACCAGGCCGCCCCCGGCGTCGCGCAGGCTCAGCAGCGTGGCCTCGGCGCCTTCGCCGCGCCAACTCGCGCGCAAGCCGGCGTCGGGGTCGGTGATGGCGCGGGTGTAGAAGGCCGGCAGCGTGCGGTTCTCGCCGGTCTCGTCCGGCAAGGTCTGACCCACCAGCTCGGCGCTCTCCAGAAAGAAAGGGCGCTTCTCCGGCAGGCTGAGCGCGAAGCGCGTGTTGCCGCTGAGCTGGGGCGCATCGATCTCGACCTGCGAGAAGTCGGGGTTCAGCGTGGCGTCGATCACCCAGTCGGCATTCGGGCGCCACTTGATCTCGGCGCCGAGCAGGCTGCGCCGCTCGCGCGTGGTCACGCCCGATTCATCGCGGCGCTGCACGCTGCGAAGGGTCAGCTCGGGGCGCAGGCTCAGGAAGCTGCGGCCGCGCACCTCCTCGGCCAGCCCGTCCAGGCCTTCCAGCACCGGCATTTCGGCGATGAAGCTCAGCGCGTCCTTGTCGAGCTTGGGGCTGCTGACGTTGATCACGTTGCTGTCGCGCGGGATGCTGCGCGTGACCATCACGCGCCAGGGCAAGGCGCCCGCGCCCGCATAGCGCAAGCTCGCCAGCGGCCAGCGCAGTTCGACGCTGTAGCCATCGGGCAGATGCTGCACGGCGGCTTGCAGGTCGAAGTCGGGGGCCGGGTCCTCGACATCGTCCTCGGCGGTGAAGAGGCCGTCACCGATGACGCCGGCCGCGTTCACGCGTGCGTACTGAGCGGTGCGCCGCTGGCCCAGAGCGTCGATCAGCACGCCGACAAAGTCCTGGTCGCGCCGTACCTGGTCGCGCCGCGCCAGCGGGGCGCGGATCAAGGCCGGGTTGGGGTCAAAGGCCTGGATGCCAAAGACCAAGGCATCACGCGTGAGCACCACCTGCACGGTGGTGCGCCACTGCGCGGGGCGCTTGTCCTCGGGCAAGAACTGAACGAAGCGGTCGTAGACCGGCGCCTCGCGCCAGACGGCGTCATCGAGGCGGCCGTCGATCATGGGCTCGGGGGTGTTGGCGGGGAGGCGCCAGGCGGTGAGGGCGTCAGTCACAGGGCGCGGGCTGTTCGTGGCCGACACCGAAGTGCCCAGCGCACAAAGCACCGCAGCCCCGACGCATCGGGTCAAGAAATGCAGCATGGAATGAAGACGTGCAAGCCGGGCCGGGAGCCCGGGCGGGTGGGCGAGGCGCCGCCGCGTCAGCGCGCTGCTGCGGGCGGCATCGTGTCTGCGTTGAGGCTCAACGCAGCATCGTCAGCAGGGATGAATCACCTTGGCCATCTCGACCTCCTTGGCAGCTGTTCCGCTGCCCTTGCGTCTGGCGCGCACTCTAAGCGCACGGCCGCGCGGGTGCCAAGGGCCATGTCGCCAGGTGTGGCAGGCAGGCCGCAGGTTCAAGCGCAGCGCGGGCCTGCTGGGCGGTGTCAGGTGCCGTCAGAGCGCCCACCCCCCGAGCCGAGGGGGCGGTGGCTGAGCCGTTTGGCTCAGCTTCCGCGCGGATAACAAGGTCACCCCATGGTGGCCCGTGTCCGGCACGGACGCCGCCCTTGCCTCACAGAGCACTCATCATGAACCTGCTTCACACCCTTCATCGCGCCGCGCTCAGCCTGGCCTGCGCACTTGGCACCGGTTTGCTCACCACGGCCTCCGCAGCGCCGGTCACCTACCACTATGAGGCCAGCCCCTGGAGCTACTGGATCGACAACTCGGGCCACAACTTCCAGACCTTTGCCAACCCGATCCGGTCCGCCTCGCTGGACTTCACGGTTGCGGGGCCGCTCGCGGCCAATTTGGGCTCGCAGTACAACCCGGTCAATGTCACCGGGCTGCTCAGTGCCTGGTCCTATGACGGTGGGCGGGACTTCACGCAGGTGAACAGTCTCAACGCCTCGGCCTACTTCTCCCTCTTCCTGCGGACGGGCAGTCAGGGCGAGATCCTGGAGAGCAGGTTCTACATCGGCTCTGCGCCCCTCACCGTGCCCGGCTTGCCGAGCGCGGCTCATGCCTCGCTCTACGTTGACTACAGCGGTTCCTACTTGCAGGAACGGGTCGACTACAGCGACTACATCCGCTGCCAGGGCTACAACCTCTACGGCCAGCCCTACTGCTATGCCGGTAGCGAAGGTGGGTACAACCAAATGGGCGGCGGCCTCTGGACGATGAGCGCGGTGAACACGGATCCACAAGGCCCCGGCAATCCCGTGCCCGAGCCCGCCAGCCTCGCGCTCGTCAGCGCGGCCGCGCTGGGCCTGGCCTGCACGCGCCGCCGCAAGCTGACTTGATCAGTCGCCGCCCTGCCGCTGCTTGCGCGGCCGGCCCGCGAGCAGCTTGTCGTACAGCCAGTTGGGCAGCAGGCGCATCAGCTTGGCCACGATGCCCATCTGCCAGGGGATCACGCGGTAGCTGACCTGGGCCCGAATGGCGCGGACCGCCTGTTCGGCAAAGCCATCTGCCGTCATCAGGAAGGGCATGCTGTAGCGGTTGCTGCGCGTCAGCGGCGTGTCGATATAGCCGGGCAGCAGGGTGACGACGCGCACGCCAGCTGTTCCGCTGCCCTTGCGTCTGGCGCGCACTCTAAGCGCACGGCCGCGCGGGTGCCAAGGGCCATGTCGCCAGGTGTGGCAGGCAGGCCGCAGGTTCAAGCGCAGCGCGGGCCTGCTGGGCGGTGTCAGGTGCCGTCAGAGCGCCCACCCCCCGAGCCGAGGGGGCGGTGGCTGAGCCGTTTGGCTCAGCTTCCGCGCGGATAACAAGGTCACCCCATGGTGGCCCGTGTCCGGCACGGACGCCGCCCTTGCCTCACAGAGCACTCATCATGAACCTGCTTCACACCCTTCATCGCGCCGCGCTCAGCCTGGCCTGCGCACTTGGCACCGGTTTGCTCACCACGGCCTCCGCAGCGCCGGTCACCTACCACTATGAGGCCAGCCCCTGGAGCTACTGGATCGACAACTCGGGCCACAACTTCCAGACCTTTGCCAACCCGATCCGGTCCGCCTCGCTGGACTTCACGGTTGCGGGGCCGCTCGCGGCCAATTTGGGCTCGCAGTACAACCCGGTCAATGTCACCGGGCTGCTCAGTGCCTGGTCCTATGACGGTGGGCGGGACTTCACGCAGGTGAACAGTCTCAACGCCTCGGCCTACTTCTCCCTCTTCCTGCGGACGGGCAGTCAGGGCGAGATCCTGGAGAGCAGGTTCTACATCGGCTCTGCGCCCCTCACCGTGCCCGGCTTGCCGAGCGCGGCTCATGCCTCGCTCTACGTTGACTACAGCGGTTCCTACTTGCAGGAACGGGTCGACTACAGCGACTACATCCGCTGCCAGGGCTACAACCTCTACGGCCAGCCCTACTGCTATGCCGGTAGCGAAGGTGGGTACAACCAAATGGGCGGCGGCCTCTGGACGATGAGCGCGGTGAACACGGATCCACAAGGCCCCGGCAATCCCGTGCCCGAGCCCGCCAGCCTCGCGCTCGTCAGCGCGGCCGCGCTGGGCCTGGCCTGCACGCGCCGCCGCAAGCTGACTTGATCAGTCGCCGCCCTGCCGCTGCTTGCGCGGCCGGCCCGCGAGCAGCTTGTCGTACAGCCAGTTGGGCAGCAGGCGCATCAGCTTGGCCACGATGCCCATCTGCCAGGGGATCACGCGGTAGCTGACCTGGGCCCGAATGGCGCGGACCGCCTGTTCGGCAAAGCCATCTGCCGTCATCAGGAAGGGCATGCTGTAGCGGTTGCTGCGCGTCAGCGGCGTGTCGATATAGCCGGGCAGCAGGGTGACGACGCGCACGCCAAACGGACGGCATTCGCCGCGCAGGCTTTCGCAGTAGGCCACCACGGCGGACTTGCTGGCGCAGTAGGCGCCGTGGCCCGGCAGGCCGCGGATGGACGCGACGCTGGCAATGCCCACCAGGGTGCCGCTGCCGCGTGCGTTCATCGCGGCGATGAAGGGGTGGAAGGTCGCGGCGAGGCCCAGGTTGTTGGTCTCGAAGGTGCGGCGCATCACGGCCAGGTCTTCAAAGATGGCCGTGTCCATGCCGATGCTGATGCCGGCATTGGCGATCACCACCTCCGGCACGCCCTGCGCGGCGATGCACTCGCGCCCGATGCGGGCCATGGCGTCCACGTCGGCGACGTCCGCGCCGTAGATGGCAAAGCGATCGGGCGCGAGCTGCTGTTCGGCCGCCCAGCGCGCCAGCTCGTCGGTGCGGCGCGCCACCAGGGCGAGGTGGGCGCCGTCGCGGTAATAGCGCAAGGCCAGGGCCTGGCCGATGCCGCTCGACGCGCCGGTAATGAAGACGAGTTCTGCCATGCGCCTCACCGCTTCTTGGAGGTCGGCGCCGCCACCACGGCCTCACTGCGGCCGAAGAAGCGCCATTGCCCGGTCAGGTGCCGGTACTCGAAGCCTTGGGCCTGGATGCGCAGGCCGTCCTGGACGATGGTGACGGGGCGGTTGGTGCGCATCAGCTCGGCGTTGGAAAGCACCTCCAGGAAGGGGCTGCGCACGTCCAACTGGGCGGGGCCGTCCTCCGGCGCCTGCGGGGCAAAGCGGCGCAGGCGCACGTCGCCTTCGAGCTGCAGGTGGCTGCCATCGGCATTGCTGCGCGCCAGGCGTGCGGTGGCCAGGGCGCGGGCACCATCGGGCGCCACGGCGTGCACGCGGGCGTCGTCGATCTCGACGGTGTCGTCGTCCGGGTAGTGGCGCAGCTCGCGGCCCGAGACCAGCACCTGCAGCGTGCCGTCGGGCGTGATGCGGCGGATCTCGAAGCCCGTCATTACGTAGTCGGGCACATGGCGCTGCGCGCTGGGCGGGCTCGGGGCGTCGAAGCTCGGGGTGTTCTTGACCAGCCACCAGCTGCCGCCGGCCAGCACGGCCATCAGCAGCAGGGGCAGCGAGTCGGCCAGCATGGCCTGCAGCCGCCACAGCCAGGGCAGGGGCCGGGCGGTCATGG
>CALMQC010000538.1 GCA_937871895.1 uncultured Roseateles sp.
AGGAAGGGCTCCTGCAGCACCAGGCCGATGTGGCGCCGGTAGTCGGCCACCTTGATGCGGCGCAGGTCCACGCCATCGACCTTGATCGAGCCCTCGCTCACGTCATAGAAGCGGCAGATCAGGTTCACCAGCGTGCTCTTGCCCGAACCGCTGTGGCCGACGAGGCCGACCATCTCGCCCGGGCGGATGTCGAGGTCCAGTTGCCGGATGATGGAGCGCGAGCCGTAGCGGAAGTTCACGCCCTGCAGGCTGATCGCGCCGCTGGCCTTGGCGTAGGGCAGCGGGTTCACCGGGTCGGGCACGTTGGAGACGTGGTCCAGGATGTCGAAGATGCGCTTGGCACCGGCCGCCGCCTTTTGCGTAACGCTGACGATGCGGCTCATCGAATCAAGGCGGCCATAAAAGCGCCCGATGTAGGCCAGGAAGGCGGTGAGCACGCCGACCGTGATGCTGCCCCCGGCAATCAGCCAGATGCCGATGCCCCAGACCACCAGCAAGCCCATTTCCGTCAGCAACGCGACGGTGGGCGTGAACAGGCTCCAGGTACGGTTGAGCCGGTCATTGACCTGCAGGTTCTTGGCGTTGGCGTCCTTGAAGCGCCGCGCCTCGCGCGACTCCTGCGCAAAGGCCTTGACGACACGGATGCCGGGGATGGTGTCGGCCAGGATGTTGGTGACCTCGCCCCAGACGCGGTCGATCTTCTCGAAGCCGGTGCGCAGCCGGTCACGCACCTGGTGGATCAGCCAGGCGATGAGCGGCAGCGGCAGCAGCGTGGCCAGCGCCAGGCCCGGGTGGATGTTGAACAGGATGATCGAGGTCATCGTCAGCATCAGCACATCGGTGATGAAGTCGAGCGCGTGCAGACTCAAGAACACCGAGATGCGGTCGGTCTCAGAGCCAATGCGGGCCATCAAGTCGCCCGTGCGCTTGGTGCCGAAGTATTCGAGCGATAGGCCCAGCAAATGCTCGAAGGTGGTGGTGCGCAGGTCGGCCGCGATGCGCTCCGAGACGAGCGCCAGCAAATAGGTCTTGCCCCAGCCCAGCGCCCACGACACCAGCGCCGCGCCGAAGAGCCCGCTCAGCAACCAGGCCACCAGGGACGGGTCGATGGCCTGGCCGTTCTGGAAGGGGATCAAGACCTTGTCCATCAAGGGCATGGTCAGGTAGGGCGCCACCAGGGTCGCGCCGGTCGAGCCCAGCATCAAGGCAAAACCAAGGAAGAGCTGCGAGCGATAGGGCCGTGCAAAGCGCCACAGGCGCAGCAGCACCCAGGTGGAGGGCGGCGTGTGCAGCTCGCGCTCGCAGACGGGGCAGTCTTCGCTGTCCGGCGGCAGCGGGGCCTGGCAACTGGGGCACAGGGCCGCGTCGTCGGTAGCCTCGGGGGCGATGCCGGCAAGGCTCTGCACCTGGCGCTCCAAGGCTTCAGCAAAACGCGTGGCCGCCACGTTGTGCGCCAGCGTGAAGCGGAAGGCTGCCAGCCGCCCCTCGGGCCCCAGCAGCTCCATCAGCGCAAGGCCGCCGTGGTCTCCCAAGCGGAGGCTCTGCCCCGGCGCCAGACGCCACTCACGCCAGCTGTCGTCCGCTGGCTCCCAGGCCAGCAACCGCCGCGTCGTCAGCACCAGGAGCGGCCGGGCAAAGCGGCCGTGCGCGTCCAGGTCAACCTCCAGGCGCACCAGCACGTTCTCGCCTGACTCCAGCCGCGCATCCAGCGCGGCAGACTGGGGATGCTGAGGATTCGTAACAGGCGGTGAATGCATGGAAGGCAGGACGTTGAGCCGCCAGATTCTCCCCTCAAAGCTCGCCTCTTTCTCAGCAGACAATCCACGCGGCAGTACCCGATCGAGACCCCCCTCCGCCCATGAAACCAGACATCCAACTGCTGCGCATCAACTACCTGCGCGGCCCCAATATGTGGACCTACCGGCCGGTGCTGGAGGTCTGGCTGGATCTGGGGGAGTTGGAGGACTTTCCGTCCAACACCCTGCCGGGTTTCAACGAACGCCTCACCGCCGCCCTGCCGGCCCTGGTGGAGCACCACTGCGGCGTCGGTGAGCGCGGCGGTTTCATCCAGCGCCTGCACGAGGGCACCTGGTGCGGCCATGTGCTGGAGCACATCGTGATCGAGCTGCTCAACCTGGCCGGCATGCCCACCGGCTTTGGCCAGACGCGCTCGACCTCCAAGCGCGGCGTCTACCGCATGGTCTTCCGCGCCCGCGACGAGCAGGTTGCCCGCGCCGCGCTGGCCGAGGGCCACGCCCTGATCATGGCCGCCATCAACGACCAGCCCTTTGACGTGCCCGCTGCCGTGGCTCGCTTGCGCGACAAGCTGGACGACTGCTACCTCGGCCCCTCCACCGCCGCCATCGTCTCCGCCGCGACGGACCGCCGCATCCCGCACATCCGCCTGAACGACGGCAACCTCGTCCAGCTCGGCCACGGCGCGCGCCAGCGCCGCATCTGGACGGCCGAGACCGACATGACCAGCGCGATCGCCGAGAACATCGCCAGCGACAAGGACCTGACCAAGACCCTGCTCAAGTCCGTGGGCGTGCCGGTGCCCGAAGGCTCGGCCGTCAAGTCGCCCGAGGAGGCCTGGGAGGCCGCGCTGGACATCGGCCTGCCGGTGGTGGTCAAGCCGTCCGACGCCAACCACGCGCGCGGCGTGACGCTCGACCTGCGCAAGGAAGAAGACATCCACGCCGCCTTCCACGTCGCCGACAAGGAAGGCTCCGAGGTGCTGGTGGAGCGCTTCATCCCCGGCGTCGAGCACCGCCTGCTGGTGGTGGGCGGCCGCGTGGTGGCGGCCTCGCGCGGTGAGGAGTTCTTCGTCACCGGCGACGGCACGCACACCGTGCGCCAGCTGATCGAGCAGCAGATCAACACCGACCCCCGGCGAGGCATCGCCGAGGAGTTCCCGCTCAGCCTCATCGTGCTGGAGGAAGAGCCCGTGATCTGCCTCGACTTGCAGCGCCAGGGCTTCGGGCCTGACGCCGTGCCCCCCGCCGGCAAGCAGGTGATGGTGCAGCGCACCGGCACCGTGTCCAACGACTGCACGGCCCTCGTTCACCCCGAGGTGGCACACGCCGTCTCGCTGGCGGCGCGCACCGTGGGCCTCGACATCGCCGGCATCGACCTCGTCACCTCCGACATCAGCAAGCCGCTGCAGGAAACCGGCGGCGCCATCGTCGAAGTGAACGCCGGGCCCGGCCTGCTGATGCACCTCAAGCCCGCCACCGGCAGCCCGCAGCCCGTGGGCCAGGCCATCGTGGACCACCTGTTTGCCGAGGACGAAACCGGCCGCATCCCCATCGTGGGCGTGGCCGGCTCGCGCGGGGGCAGCGTGGTGTCGCGTCTGGTGGCCTGGCTGCTGCACCTCAACGGCAAGCACGTCGGCCTGGCCTGCCGTGAGGGCCTCTTCCTCGGCACCCGCTGCGTCGAGAAGCGCGATTCCTCGCGCTGGGAATCGGCCCACCGCCTCTTGATGAACCGCGTCGTCAACGCCGCCGTGATTGAGAACGACGCGCGCAGCATCCTGACCGACGGCCTCTCCTACGACCGCTGCCACGTCGGCGTCGTCACCGACATGGGCGGCATGGAGCAATTGGCCGACCACGACATCCAGGACAGCGACAAGATGTTCAAGGTCATGCGCACCCAGGTGGACGTGGTGCTGTCCGACGGCGCCAGCGTCCTCAATGCCAGCGACCCGCGCCTCGTCGAGATGGCCGAGCTGAGCGATGGCGAGGTCGTGCTGTACGCCGAAGACGGCAGCCTCGACGCCATCGCCAGGCACCGCGCCAAGGGCGGTCGCGCCGTCTTCCTGCGCGGCGGCGCCGCCGTGCTGGCCGAAGGCCCCGCCGAGACCTCGGGCGCCAACCTCGATGCCCTGCTCAAGCGCTTCGGGCCCGGCAAGACCGACGCCGCCACCCTGCTCGCCGCCGTCGCCGCCGGCTGGGCACTCAAGATCTCGCCCGAACTCATCGCCGCCGGCCTCGACACCTTCGTGCCCGATCTGCATTTGGCCTGACCCGACCCAGCATGAACATCTCCCGCCTTCGTGCCCTGCGCGGCCCCAACATCTGGAGCCGCCACACCGCCTTCGAAGCCGTCGTGCATTGCGACGAAGCCGAGCGCTCGCTGGAGCGCCTGGCCGGCTTCGAGACCCGGCTGCGCGCGCTCTTTCCCACCATCGGCGAGCTGCGCGGTGACGCCTCGCTGGCCCAGGTCATCGAGCAAGCCGCGCTCAACCTGCAAGCCCAGGCCGGCTGCCCCGTCACCTTCAGCCAGACCCACGTCACGCCCGAGACCGGCACCTACCAGGTGGTGGTCGAGTACAGCGAGGAAGACGTCGGCAAGCTGGCGTTTGAAGAAGCGATCAAGCTCGTCAATGCCGCCCTCACTGGAGGCACGTTCGACGACGACGAGGTGCTGGCGCGCTTGCGCGAGCTGGACGAAGACGTCCGCCTCGGCCCCTCCACCGGCTCCATCGTCAATGCTGCCGCTGCGCGTGGCGTGCCCTTCCGCCGCCTCACGCAAGGCAGCCTGGTGCAGTTCGGCTGGGGCGCCAAGCAGCGCCGCATCTGGGCCGCCGAGGTCGATGCGACCAGCGCCGTCAGCGAGTCCATCGCGCAGGACAAAGACCTCTGCAAGCGCCTGCTGCAGTCGGCCGGCGTGCCCGTGCCGATTGGCCGCCCGGTCAGCTCGCCCGATGACGCCTGGGCCGTGGCGCAGGAGATTGGCCTGCCCGTCGTCGTCAAGCCGCAGGACGGCAACCAGGGCAAGGGCGTGACGGTCAACGTCACCACACGCGAAGGCATCAACGCCGCCTACAAGGCCGCCGATGACATCGGCCCCGTGATGGTCGAGAAGTTCCTGCCCGGTGGCGACTACCGGCTGCTGGTGGTGGGCGACAAGCTCGTGGCCGCCGCGCGCCGCGACCCGCCGCACGTGGTGGGCGATGGCGTGCTGACCGTCAAGGAGCTGGTCGACAAGGTCAACAGCGACCCGCGCCGCGGCGACGGCCACGCCACCTCGTTGACCAAGATCCGCTTCGACGACATCGCCGTCGCGCGCCTGGTCCAGCAAGGCCTCACGCCGGAGTCCGTGCCCGAGAAGGGCCAGCGCGTCATCCTGCGCAACAACGCCAACCTCTCCACCGGCGGCACCGCCACCGACGTGACCGACGACGTGCACCCCGAAGTGGCCGCCCGCGCCATTGCGGCGGCGCAGATCGTGGGCCTGCACGTCTGCGGTGTGGACGTGGTGGCCGAGGGCGTGCTGCGCCCGCTGGAGGAGCAGAACGGCGGCATCGTCGAGGTCAACGCGGCGCCGGGTTTGCGCATGCACCTCTCGCCCAGCTACGGCAAGTGCCGCAATGTGGGTGAGGCGGTCGTCAACCACCTGTTCGGCACGGGGCACAAGGCCGATGACGGCCGCATCCCCGTCGTCGCCGTCACCGGCACCAATGGCAAGACCACGGTCACGCGCCTGATCGCCCACCTCTTCTCAAGCTGCGGCCTGCGCGTGGGCATGACCAACACCGACGGCGTCTACGTCGATGGCCGCCAGATCGACAGCGGCGACTGCTCCGGCCCCAAGAGCGCCCGCAATGTGCTAATGCACCCGGACGTCGAAGCGGCCGTGCTGGAGACGGCACGCGGCGGCATCCTGCGCGAGGGCCTCGGCTTTGACCGCTGCCAGGTCGCCGTCTGCACCAACATCGGCGCGGGCGACCACCTCGGCATGAACTTCCTGCACACGCCGGAGGACCTCGTCCTCGTCAAGCGCGTGATCGTGCAGAACGTGGCCCCGGCCGGCTACGCCGTGCTCAACGCCATGGACCCGCTGTGCGCGGGCATGGCCGCCGTCTGCCCCGGCCAGGTCATCTACTTCGCGCTGGACCGCCACCACCCGCTGATGGCCACCCAGCGCGCCCAAGGCAAGCGCTGTGTGTTCGTTGACGGCGAACACATCGTGGCCGCGCAAGGCGCCTGGCGCGAGAGCATCCTGCTGCGCGACATCCCGCTCACTCGCGGCGGCAGCATCGGCTTCCAGGTCGAGAACGCCATGGCCGCCGTGGCGGCCGCCTGGGGCGCCGGCCTCGACTGGGACACCATCCGCCGCGGCGTCGCCAGCTTTGCCAACGACGCCGACAACGCCCCCGGCCGCTTCAACGTGATGGACTATCGCGGCGCGACCGTGATTGCCGACTACGGCCACAACGGCGACGCCATGAAGGCTCTCGTCAACGCCGTGGCCGCCATGCCGGCCAACAAACGCGTGGTCGTCATCAGCGGCGCTGGCGACCGCCGCGACGAAGACCTTCGCGTCCAAACCGAGATCCTCGGCGACGCCTTCGACGAGGCCATCCTCTACGAAGACGCCTGCCAACGCGGCCGCGAAGCCGGCGAAGTCGTCGCCCTGCTGCGCGAGGGCCTGCGCGGCGCCAAGCGCACCCAGCACGTCGAAGAAATCGTCGGCGAGTTCATCGCCATCGACCGGGCTTTGTCGCGGCTACAGCCAGGGGATTTGTGCCTGGTGCTGGTCGATCAGGTGGAAGAGGCGCTGGCGCATTTGGCGAAGCGGATCGCTGAGGGTTGAT
>CALMQC010000539.1 GCA_937871895.1 uncultured Roseateles sp.
GGCCGACCTGCCCGAGCCGCAGGGCCTCGCCACTTATGCGGCGCACCTGCATCTGGCGTCGGCGCTGCAAGCGGCCGGTGCGCCCGCCACCGAGATCCAGGCCACGCTGGCGCGCGCCGACGCGGCACGCCCGGCGCGGCTGGATGCCGCCATGGCTGGCCGCAAGCACCCGCTGGACCAGTGGCGGCAGCAGGGCGTGACCGGCGAGCCTCCCCCGGGTTTTTGAAGCCGTCCAGCGGGTCCGCGCAGTTTTGACGTTTGCCGCAGGCGGCCGGGTTTGTCCGCACCAGTTCCGCGCGACAACTTGGCTAGGCTGGCCCTCGTTACCCCGAAGGAGCCCCCATGGCCAGCATCGCCGCAGACAGCCTCGCCCTCCAGCGCCTCTACCACTGGGCTCGCCAGTCGCCAAACCGCGTCACCCTGACCCAGCCGATGGGTGGTGGCGGCGCCGGTGTGTGCAAGACCTTCACCTGGGCCCAGGTGGCCGACGAGACTCGGCGCATCGCCGCCTTCCTCAAGGCCAAAGGCGAGGCTGAAGGCTGGGGCCCCGGCGCCAAGGTGGCCATCCTGTCCAAGAACTGCGCCTGGTGGCTGATGACCGACCTGGCCATCTGGATGGCCGGCTATGTGTCGGTGCCGCTCTACCCCACGCTGGCCGCCGACACGGTCAATCAGATCCTCACGCACAGCGAGAGTCGCTTCATCTTCGTCGGCAAGCTGGATGACTGGGATCACATGAAGCCCGGCGTTCCGGCGGGCTTGCCCGGGATGAGCTATGCGCTCTCGCCGGATGACGCGCGCCAGCGCTACGAGGGCTGGGACGCCGTCTGCGCCCGCACCCAGCCGCTGCCCGGCGAGCCCGTGCGCGGCGCTGAAGAACTCTGCACGCTGATGTACACGTCCGGCACCACGGGCAACCCCAAGGGCGTGATGCACACCTTCGGCGGCTTTGCCTGGGCCGTGCGCGAGGGCATCGGCCGCATTCCCATGGCCGAGCAGGACCGGATGCTGTCCTACCTGCCGCTGGCCCACGTGGCCGAGCGGGCCCTGGTCGAGCATGGCTGGCTGGCCAAGGGCCCGCAACTGTGGTTCGCCGAATCGCTCGACACCTTCACCGCCGACCTGCAGCGCTGCCGGCCCACCATCTTTTTCTCGGTGCCCCGGCTGTGGATCAAGTTCCAGCAAGGCGTGCAGGCCAAGATGCCGGCCGAGAAGCTGGACCGCCTGCTCAAGCTGCCACTGATCGGCGGCTTGGTGCGGCGCAAGATCCTCAAGGCCCTGGGGCTCGATCAATGCAAGCTCGCCATCGGCGGCGCCGCGCCCATGCCGCTGGCGCTGCTGGAGTGGTACGACCGGCTCGGCCTGCCGGTGGCCGAGGGCTATGGCATGACCGAGAACTTCGCGCTCTCGCACCTCACCATCCCCGGCAAGAAGCAGTACGGCACCGTGGGCCCGCGCTACCCCGGCGTGCAGACCCGCATCGACCCGGCGACGGGCGAGCTGCAGATGCGCAGCCCCGGCGTCATGCTCGGCTACTACAAGGAGCCCGAGCTCACGGCCCAGGCCTTCACCGAGGACGGCTGGCTGCGCACCGGCGACAAGGTCGAGGAGCGGCCCGACGGCTGCCTGCGCATCACCGGTCGCGTCAAGGACTTGTTCAAGTCGAGCAAGGGCAAGTACGTCGCCCCCGCGCCCATCGAGGACAAGCTCGGCATGAGCCCCTACATCGAAGCCTGCTGCGTGGTGGGCGCCAACCTCAGCCAGCCGCTGGGCATCGCCATGCTGTCGCCGCTTGGGCTGTCCGTCCTGGAGGCCAATGACGCGGCCATCAACTCGACCCTGTTCGCCCACCTCGGCAGGCACCTGGCCGATGTGAACCGCGAGCTCGACCCGCACGAGCAGCTCGACTGCCTGGTGCTGATCCGCACGCCCTGGACGGTGGACAACGGCTTCATCACCCCGACCTTCAAGGTCAAGCGCAACCGCATCGAAGAGGCCTACGGCCCGCACTTCGAGGCCTGGGTGGCCGAGAAGCGGCCGGTGTTGCTCGGGGATTGAGCGCCCCCTGGGCCGGCCTGCGGCCAGCCCACCCCCCGAGGGGGTCAAGGAAGCTTGGGGCGGCCCGGCGCGTCCTTGAGAGCGACTTGCAGGATTTGCAATGCACCCGCCTTTGACCGCGCGCAAATCCTGCACATTCTTAAGCCTTTTCTCTTGTCGTTTTCCCCTTGCAAGCGCCGCACAAGGCGCGTAAAACCGGTTCCGCCTTCCCCACTTTTCGCAAGCTTCAAGACCCAGTCATCCACGCTTTCACGACAGCCCTTTCACCCTTCCCCTCCACACTCCCCGCGAAAGGAGTTCTTATGAATTTGACGATCAGTGGCCATCACCTCGAGGTCACGCCAGCTCTGCGCGAGTACGTACTCACCAAGCTGGATCGGGTCACCCGCCATTTCGATCAGGTGGTTGACATCAATGTTCTGCTGACGGTGGAAAAGCAGAAGGAGAAGGAACGCAGGCAGCGCGCCGAGGTCACGCTGCACGTCAAGGGGCGCGACATCTTTGTCGAGCAGTCCCATGAAGATCTTTACGCCGCGATCGACCAGCTGATGGACAAGCTGGATCGCCAGGTGTGCCGCCACAAGGACCGGGTGCAAGACCACGGCCACGAAGCGGTCAAACGCATGCAGGTGCCCGCCACCTGATCTTCTTGCGAGGCGGCCTGCGGGCCGCCTCTTCGCTTGAGGCCCGCCCCCTTGCATCAGCACTCTGGCCGGAACTCGCTGAAACACCCAGTTCGGGGATTGCGTAGCGTATTTCGCGAGACATGCTGGGACCCCCTTGATCGATTGCGGTCATCCGAGTTTCATAATCTCGTCCTCTGCCCTCTTCGTTGTGTGGGGCCCCTGCTGCCGCACAACGTCGCCCGACCATGAACCGTCTCGCCGCCATCCTTCCCGCCGACAACGTGTTGGTGCATGTGGATGCGTCCAGCAAGAAACGCGCGTTTGAAGCCGCTGGCCTGCTCTTCGAGAACCACCACTCGATGTCGCGCGCGCTGGTGACCGACAACCTCTTCGCCCGTGAGCGCCTGGGGTCCACCGGCCTGGGTCACGGCGTTGCCATCCCTCACGGCCGGATCAAGGGCCTCAAGAACCCGCTCGCTGCGGTGCTGCGCCTGAGCCAGTCTGTGGCCTTCGACGCGCCGGACGACGAGCCCGTCGATCTGCTGATCTTCCTGCTGGTGCCCGAGGCTGCGACCCAGCGCCACCTGGAGATCCTCTCCGAGATCGCCGAGATGCTGTCGGACCGCGAGCTGCGCGAACGCCTCAAGTCCGAGCCCGACGCTGCCCAGCTGCACCACCTGATCTCGGCCTGGGAGCCGCTGAAGTCGGTCGCCTGACGGCACCCATCTCGCGGCTGCCAACGTGCTAGCGTGTCGCTTTGCGCGACAGTGTTCCAGGCACCCATGAAACCCTCTTCGATCAGCGCCGAGCTGCTTTTTGAAAAGCTGCGGGACGACCTGCGCTGGGAGTGGAACGCCGGCCAGGGTCACCCCGAGCGCCGCTTTCACGAAGCCGCCGTGCGCGACGCCCAAGGCGCGGCCGACCTGGTCGGCTACCTGAACTACATCCACCCCTACCGGGTGCAGATCGTCGGCCACCGCGAAGTGGCCTACCTGACCGCCGACACCCTGGAGACGCAGGACCGCCGCATCTCGCGCATCGTCACGCTGGAGCCGCCCGTCATCATCGTGGCCGACGGCCAGAAACCACCGCCGCGCCTGGCGGCCATGTGCGACCGGGCCGAGATCCCGCTGTTCAGTACCATGTCCTCTGCCGGCCATGTGATCGACGTGGTGCGCGCGCACCTCGCCCAACTGTTTGCACGGCGCACCACACGGCACGGCGTGTTCATGGACATCCTCGGCGTCGGCGTGCTGCTGACGGGCGAATCGGGCCTGGGCAAGAGCGAACTCGGCCTGGAACTGATCTCGCGCGGCCACGGCCTCGTGGCCGACGACGCGGTGGACTTCTACCGCATCTCCCAGACCGCCATCGAAGGCCGCTGCCCCGAGCTCTTGATGAACCTGCTGGAGGTGCGCGGCATCGGTCTGCTGGACATCCGCGCCATCTTTGGCGAGACCGCCGTGCGCCGCAAGATGCGGCTCAAGCTCATCGTCCACCTGGTGCGCCGCGAGACCCTGGAGCGCGATTTCGAGCGCCTGCCCTACGAGCCGCTCTACGAAGAGATCATGGGCATGCCGGTGCGCAAGGTCATCATCGCGGTGGACGCCGGCCGCAACCTCGCCGTGCTGGTCGAGGCCGCCGTGCGCAACACCATCCTGCAGCTGCGCGGCATCGACACCTATGCCGAGTTCGTCGCGCGCCACCAGCGCGCCATCGAGTCCGGCGAAGCGCCGGAATAGCGGGCTCAGCCCCGGCGGTTGGGGCAGTCCTTCTTGATGCAGTTGGCGTAGAGCGCCAGCGAGTGCTCCTGCAGCTCAAAGCCCCGCTCGGCCGCCACCGCGTGCTGGCGGCGCTCAATCTCGGGGTCGAAGAACTCCTCCACCCGGCCGCAACTCAGGCAGACCAGATGGTCATGGTGATGCCCCTCGTTCAGTTCGAACACCGCCTTGCCCGACTCGAAGTGGTTGCGGGACAGCAGGCCCGCCTGCTCGAACTGCGTCAGCACGCGGTACACCGTCGCCAGACCGATGTCGGCGTTCTCGTCGAGCAAGGCCTTGTAGACATCTTCAGCCGTCATGTGACGCTGTTGCGCGCGCTGGAAGACCTCCAGGATCTTGATGCGCGGCAGCGTGGCCTTGAGGCCGCTGTTCTTGATGTCGGTGGACTGGCTGTGGGGCATGCTGGGGCGACGTGCCTAAAATCGGTCGGATCATAGCCAGCCAGGGTGCGTTTGCGCCTGGCCCAATCCCTCGCCATGCGCATTGCTCTCCTGTCGTCGACGCTGCTGCTTCTGGGTGGTTGCTCCAGCCTTTCGCTGGACTCGCTGCCCTCCATGCCTTCCCTGCCGTCCATCACCGGGGACAAAGTGCTCGGCTTCATCACGCCCTACCGGCTGGAAGTGGTGCAGGGCAATGTGGTCACCAAAGAGCTGGCCGGCCGCGTCAAGCCCGGCATGCCCAAGGGCGTTGTGCGCGACATGCTCGGCACCCCGCTGCTGACCGACGCCTTCCACGCCGACCGCTGGGACTACACCTTCACCATCGCCCGCCAGGGCGCAGCGCCGCAGAAACGCGTCGTGGTGGCGGTGTTCGACGGCGACAAGCTCAAGGCCTTGGAGGCGCCGGACGACCTGCCTACCGAGCGCGAGTTCGTCGCGTCCATCAACACCTTCAAACCCTCCAGCAAGCCACCGCGCCTGGACCTCGACGAGGCCGAGCGCAGCCGCCTGCCCAAGCCCACCAAGAGTGCCGAGGCCGCCCCCACCGCTGCGGCCGAAGGCGTCGCCCCGGGCCGGGTCTATCCGCCGCTCGAAGCCAAGGCGGAGCCGCGTTCATGATCAAGGTCGCGGTGATGGGCGCCAGCGGGCGCATGGGCAAGATGCTGATTGAGGCCGTTGAAGCGGCCGACGACTGCCTGCTCCACGCCACGCTCGACCAAGGCAGCGATCTGCGTGCGGGCCTCGCCGGCGCCGACGTGATGATCGACTTCACACGACCCGAGGGCACGTTGGCCCACCTGGCCGTGTGCGCCGAGCTGGGCGTCCGAGCCGTCATCGGCACCACGGGTTTTGACGAGGCCGGCAAGGCGCAGATCGCCGAGTTCGCCAAGCGCATCCCCATCGTCTTCGCGCCCAACATGAGCGTCGGCGTCAACGTCGTGCTCAAGCTGCTCGACCTCGCCGCGCGGGCGATGAACGAAGGCTTCGACATCGAAATCATCGAGGCCCACCACCGCCACAAGGTCGATGCCCCGAGCGGCACTGCGCTGCAGATGGGCCAGGTGGTGGCCGACGCCGTGGGACGCGACCTGAAGGCCTGCGCCGTCTATGGCCGCGAAGGCGTCACCGGCGCGCGCGACCCCAGCACCATCGGCTTTGCCACCGTGCGCGGCGGCGACATCATTGGCGACCACACCGTGCTCTTCGCCGGCATTGGCGAGCGCATCGAGGTCAGCCACAAGGCCAGCAGCCGGGCCATCTACGCCCAAGGCAGCCTGCGGGCCTCGCGCTTCCTCGTGAAGCAACCGCCGGGGCTTTACGGCATGAACGACGTGCTGGGCTTCTCACGATGAGCGGCCAACAGCGGGACGAGCGCCGGGCCGCCCCAAGCCGGCCCGCATCCCCCTGGGGGATCGGCAGACGTACCCGTCGGACGAGGGGCTGATATGTCTGGCGGCTTCAGCGACTTCTGGTCCCAGTCTGACGCCGTTGGGCGCTTGGTTGCCCTGCTGCTGCTGGCCATGTCCGTCAGCAGCTGGGCGCTGATCCTTTGGCGCAGCTGGCTGCTGCGCCGTGCCCGCCTTGGCCTCGCCCGCGCGCTGCCCGCGTTCTGGCAGGCGGCCAATTTGGAAGACGGCCGCAGCGCGCTGCAAGGCTTTGACAGCGAGGGCCTGCTCCAGCCCCTCGTCGATGCCGCCAC
>CALMQC010000540.1 GCA_937871895.1 uncultured Roseateles sp.
GGAGCCAGTGGCGCCAAGGTGTGAGGGAGGTCAGGGACTGGACGGGCGTGCGCATCAGGTCTCTTTCACGTCGCGAAGGGGGCAGGGCGGCCGGTCTATCGTGCAATGGAACAAGCCATCCCCAAGTGTCGCCACTCTGTCGCATGCCACTCCAAGGGCGGCCCGCCCGGCGCCACACTGCCGCCATTCCTGCTTCCAACCCACAACAACGGAGACCCCATGAAAGCGCTCTACGCCCACCTCCTCCGCAGCCCCTCGACATGGGTGCTCGTGCCCTTCGTTCTGATCTCGCTGGCCTTCAATCTCTGGGCTTCCGACACCCTGACGCAAAGCTATGCGGCCTCCAAGTTCCCGGTGCCCTATTTCGTGGCGCAGCTGTCCTTCAGCGCTGAGCAACTCAAGGGCTGGTACGCCGCGCTGCAGGCCATGGGCACCTTCGATGTCTATGTGCGCACCCAGCACATCGACTCGCTCTTCATTCTCTCGACGCTGATGCTGCATGGCGGCGTGCTGCTGCTCATCTCGCGGCTTTTTGCAGCGGGCAGCCGCGGCCGCAAGTGGATGGTCATCGCGGCCCTGGTGTCGGCCATCGCGCCGATCTCTGACCAGTTGGAGAACCTGGTGTCGTACTGGATGCTTGCCAACCCGGTGGACTTTGCCGCCGGCTGGGCCTACGTCTATTCCAGCTTTGCCGCCACCAAGTTCGCCTTCTTTGTGTTCGCCTACGTCGTGGCGCCACTGGGTCTGCTGGTCGGCTTGGTCAACCTCGGCCTGCGCATGCGCCGCGCCTGACGCCCGGCCGCAGGAAGCGCTCACGGAAAGGCTCACGCACTTTCACCCGGGCCGGGGATTCCGCCGCGTCCCTGCGCCGCAAAGAATTCGCCATCCCCCACTTCAAGACCGAGGTCATCGTGAAATGGATCGGCAATGCGGCCATGGCGCTCGGCGCGCTGTGCCTGGCAACTTCGGCGCAAGCCCTGGAGACCCACTGGAGCGGCGCGTCGGGCCTGCTCCCGGATGCCGTCGATCCGCGCTGGACGCTCGTAGACGAAGGCGGTGGCTCACCGAGCTTTGCTGGCGGGGTGCTCACCATCTCCACCCCCGTCAACAGCTTCAGCGCCCGCCAGTTCTACACCATGCGCAACGAGGGCGGCACCACCGATCTCGACTTCTCAGGCCCGGCCCCTTACTGGCTGGAGGCCGAGATGCGTTTCGTCTCTGGCAGCCAGACCTCCGGCTGGTGGCGCGCCCCTGGCCACATGAGTTTCCGCTTCGCCAGCGGCAACCTCGCGGTGCTGGAGATTCGCAAAGACCTCATCTATGTGCGCAATGGCGACAACAGCCGCGGGGCACAGGTGGTGGTGGACACCGACGATGCCTTCCATACCTACCGGCTCGAAGCCCTGGGGCAGGGCACGCACAGCATCGTCAATGTGTACTACGACGGCAATCTGGTGATGTCCGATGACGCGCTGTACAGCGCGAGCGGTGTAGCCTCGCTGAGCTTCGGCGAGGGTTCCACGCTCGCAGGCGGCGTCACCCAGTGGCGCCGCGTGGCGCACAACATGGCAGCCGTGGCCGTGCCCGCCACGCCGGTGCCCGAGCCTGGGTCTGCCGGCATGGCGCTGCTCGGCGGCTTGGCGCTCTGGGGCTGGAGGCGCGGCCGTCGGGGTCCACGCGCCTGAGCCGTCGGACGCCCAGCCATCAAGCCCTCGCCAGAGGGCTTTCGCGTCTTTGCCTCCCTTCCCCGTGGCGACCCGGAGGCTGTCCACAAATGCAATCGCCCCGTCATCTGGGCTGACAGAGCAGCCCTCTCGACGAGGCGATCTTGGTGCTGCGGGCACTCGGCCCGCAGCTGCGCACAGCGATCAGGCCTTGCGTGCCCGGCGCGCAGCACCCATGCCGACAACGGCCAGGCCCACCAGTGCCAGCGACGCGGGCTCCGGCACGTTGTTGCCCACGCTGCCGCCTTGGTCCAGCACGCGGACTTCGGCGTCCGTCAGCACGCCGCTGTAGATGCGGATGAAGTCCACCGAGCCGCCTTGGGCTTCGCGCTGGCCAGTCGGGAAGTCGTCCACGAAGAAGTGCAGGATGTTGTTCGCGCTGACGCTGTCGTTCACGGCAGCAGAGGCGCCGCCGGCTGCCGTCAGCGTCCATTGCAGCGTGCCGTTCACATAGCCACGCAGGGCGTTGGAGGCATCGCGCGTCAGGGCGATGGTGTAGTCCGTGCCCGTGTCGATCTGCGACGCGCCGGCCGCGCTGGGGTAGTACTGCAGGCCATTGCCATTGCCGTTGGCCACGAAGTACAGGCCCGCGTCGGTCGCCAGGTTCTGGAAGTCCACTAGCTTCTTCCAGGTGCCCGACAGCGACGAGTAGGACGCGCGGAAGTCGATGGACCAGACGCTGGTGTTGTCCAGGCCGCCGGTGAGCTTCAGGCCCTGGTTGGGACCGAAGGCATAGCGCCCGTCGCCGGTCAGGCTGCCGCCCAAAGCAACAAGGGACGGGCCGCCGAAGGCATCGGCCAGGCTGCCATTGAGCTGGTAGTCGTGCGTCAGCACAGCCGCTGCATGGGCGGTGCCACAGAGTTGCATGGCTGCGGCCGCAACGAGCGGCGCAATGGTCTTGGCGAGAGTCTTCATCAGGATGGAGGGTTGTTGTTGTCGAGGGGGCGCAGACCGGTGCCATCGCTCAGTGACTGCAAGCGATGCAAACGAAGGAGATGACTCCCTTTGGCTCAAAGCAATCCTGCTAGGGATTGCCAAAGCTCTGTCGTGAGTAGTTTCGTATTGCTACTCACGGAGCAGCAATCCCGTGCTCCGGGGGCGGCAGTTTCCATGAGCCTGTGGCCAGCTGTGCTTGGCGTCATGGCCTCCGCGTGGCGCCACGGGCGGGCCGGCGCGTCAACAGGCCGCGTTCAAGCGCGCTCTGCCGGTGCGCTGCGAAGCGCAGCGCCGGGCCGCTTGAGCGGCCCTCCCGACCACAGGAGGCAGCCGGCCAGCCCGAGCGCCAGCAGAGCCGCAGGGGTGGGCTCCGGCACGCTGGATGCCAGCGCGTAGGTGGTGCCCGATTCGCCGACCAGGGCCGCCCCGCCTGGCGCCGTGGCGCCGAAGTGCGCGGAGCCATAGAAGTTGGCCTCACCCTCGCCCAGCACCTCGGCCCCCAGGAAGCTGGCGAGATAGAAGGTTTTGCCGTAGGTGAAGGGCAGGGCGGCCGTCAGCGTCCGTGAGCCGTTGATGGCCTCCACCATCGGGATTGCGAGGCTGCCATTGCATGACAGACCGTCGAAGTCGCAGCTCATGGGTGTGTCGCTCACGAACAGTTGGTAGAAGGCATTTGGCCCATGGCTGCCAGGCGCGCCCAGGCCGTCTAGCGTCCCGTGCACGTGCACGTGCACCTCCAGCAGACCCGTGCCGCCAGGGCCGTCGATGGTGAAGCCATCCATCCAGATGGACTCCGCATACGCGCCGAATCGCGCCGGCAGGTGGCTGGCCATCGCATAGGCCCCGTTGTTGCCGTAACTGACGCGCGCCTTGGCATAGAGGTCGCCGAGGGTCCCGACTTCGGCAAAGCTGGCTGCCGTCTTCGATGCCAGCACCAGCACGTCCGGCACCTCGTTGATGTCGATCTGCGCCCGCACGCTGGTGGAGCCGGCCTCGGCCGGCGTCGGCACCGCGAGCGCTGCCGACAGCGCCCACGCGGCCAGGCTGGGCAAACCATTGGAACTGCGGGCAAGGCGTTCTCGGGTGTGCATGACGGGCTCCCTTCGAGTTTGGATGGCGCCGAGGCCAGCAGCCACGGCCCTGGCGCTGGCTGCCAAGCCCCTCAAACTTGTGGGGGTGGTTTTCTTGAACCGCTTCAAGGCGGCACGTGGGCCTGGTAGGCATGCTAGACAGCATGGCCATCCCGCTGCGCGTTTCGCTTCACGTCCTCTCGGCTGATTCGCCGCCCCCGTCGCCCGGCCCTTGGGCCTGGTCGCGACTCTTGACGGCGCCGCACCGGCTCGCCTTCTTCACCGGCGGCGTGGGGCTGGCTCTGGTAGCCCTGTGGTGGCTGGTGGCGCTGGCGGTGCCCGTGCCCTGGGCCGTGGCGCGGCCGGTGGCGCATGGTCTGGCGATGGCGCTCGCCTTCATGCCGCCCTTCATGGTGGGCTTCATGTTCACCGCCGGGCCGCGCTGGCTGGGCGTGCAGGGGCCGGAGGCACGGGCGCTGCTCGCGCCGATGCTGATCTGGGCGGCCGGCTGGGCGCTGGCGCTGGTGGGTTTTCATGTCTCGGCTTGGCTGGCCGCCTTGGGCCTGGCCTTGGCGGCGCTGGCCTGGGCGCGCTGGCTGGGCCGCTTTGTGGCGCTGGTGATGCAGAGCGAGGTGCCAGACCAACTGCATGCCCGCGCGGTGGCCGCCGCCGGCCTGCTGGGCTTGCTGGCCATGCTGCTCGGCGCAGCCGGTGTGGGCTTGGGCTCACCCACCTGGGGGCGAGTGGCGGTACAGCTGGCGCTCTGGGGCTTTGTGGCGCCCGTGTTTGCCGCCGTGTCGCACCGGATGATTCCGTTTTTCACGGCGGCGGTGCTGCCTGGGCTTGAGGCCTGGCGGCCCAACAGCCTGCTGGCCTTGATGCTGGGCAGCCTGGCCGTGGCCGGGGTGGTAGAGATTACCGCCACACTGGCTTGGCCGCCCGCCGTGCTGCTGGGCGCCGCCACGCTGCTGGTGCTGGCGGGCGCCGCACTGTTGGCTTTGGCGCTGCGCTGGGGCCTGGTGGGCAGCCTGCGCGGCGTGCATCTGCGCCTGCTGGCCATGCTGCACGGCGGCTTCGTATGGCTGGGCGTGGCGCTGTTGCTGGAGGGCTGGTCGGTCGGGCTGCAGGCGCTGGGTCAGGCGGGGTTGGGGCTGGCACCCCTGCACGCACTGACGGTGGGCTATCTGGGCTGCACCTTGGTCGCCATGGCCACCCGCGTGGCCAGCGGGCACAGTGGCCGGCCGCTGGCGGTGGACGGCCCGGCCTGGGCCTTCTACCTGCTGCTGCAGGCCACGGCGCTGCTGCGCCTGGCGGCGGTGTGGGAAGGGCGCCTGCTGCTGCTGGCGGCTTTCGGCTGGGCGGTGGTGGCGGCCGCCTGGGCCTTGCGCTATGGCCGCTGGATGGGGCAGCCCCGGGCGGACGGCCGGCCGGGCTGACGTGGCCTGAGCCAAGCTGGCAGGCGCACTAGGATGGGCGCCGCTCGTCACCTTTGGGACCCCACCCATGCGCCGCTCCTGCCCGCCCCATACCCTGTCGCTGCTGGCCTGCGCCCTGGCCGCCAGCGCTGCCCTGGCGCAGCAGCCTCCGGCGCCCAACAGCCTGCAGCGCGTCGAGGTCAGCGGCCGCAAGGCGGCGGTGTCCGCGTGGTTCCGGGCTGAGAGTCAGCACCTGGTCGTCTACTCAGACACTTCTGAAGACGAGGTCCGGGTGCTGCTTGATCAGCTTGAAAAGCTCGACCACCTGCTGCGCATCTACACCGTGCCGGCCGGCCAGCCCGCTGCGCCTGAGGCCAAGCTGACGCTCTACTTCCACAGCCAGCCGGCGGACGTGCGCCTGCTGCACGAGGCGCCGGTGGAGAACGCCCTTGGCCTCTACACCAGCTGTGCCGCCGGTGCGCAGGGTTTTGTGGCACATCTGGACCGCATACCTTCGCTCACGGATGCGCAGCTCGACAAGGCTGCGCTCGACCCCACCCTGTCCGCCGCCTTCGAGGCCTATGCGCGGCACTTCCTCTACAGCCACACCGACATCCGCACCCCGGCTTGGTTTATCGAGGGCTTTGCGCAGTACTTCTCCAGCGTGCGCTTCAGTGGCCAGCAGATGGTGGTGGGCCGCATGCCCACTCAGGTGGGGCGCTACCTGCACTTTCTTGACCAGGGTCGACGCTACAGCCTTGACTATGAGGATGTGCTCAAGGGCCGCATCGCGGGCAACTCGCGCAACTACGCCGGCGAGGTCGGCGTGCGCTTCGAGTTCGAGGCCAAGGCCTGGCTGTTGACGCATTACCTGCTGGCCGACGCTGACCGCCGCAAGCGCCTGAGCCGGTACCTCGGCCTGGTGGGGCGTGGCCTGCCCGAGACGGCTGCCTTTGTGCGCGCCTTCGGCATGCAGCCAAAAGACCTGGGTGACCTGCTCTGGCGTCATGGCCGCAACGGCGTGCAGGCCATGCGCGTGGCGCCCGGAAGCCTCCCCTCGGCCCAGGTGCGCCTGCGCACGCTGCCCGAGTCCACCGGCGCTGCGCTGCTCACGGCGGCAAGCCTCAAGACCTGCCCCAGCCCCTCGCGGGGCGAGGCGCTGTTGGCGCAAGCCACATCACTTGGGGCGAAGTACCCGACGGACGACCTCGTCCGCCTCACGCTCGCCCGTGCCCAGATCGACTGGGGCAACCCCGCGCAGGCCCTGCCGCTGCTGCAAGCCACGCTGGCTGACGATGAGGCCAACCCCGAGGCCCACCACCTGCTCGGCCTCGCCCACCTGCGCCTGGCCCCAACCTCCGGTAACGACGCTGCACGCCGCGCCCATCTGCAAGATGCCCAGCGCGCGCTGCAACGCGCTCTGGCCTTGAACCCTGCGGCCCCCGAATCCGTACTGGCGGCCCTGCTCACAGCGGTGGCGGCGTCCGATGGCCCCGTCGCGCCCGCCCTGGACGCCGCACTCGCCACCGCACTAGCCACGCTGCGTAGCGCGCACGACATCGGCACCCTGGCCCTTGCCACCGCCCAGGCTCAGGCCTACGCCGGCCGGGGCGACGACGCCCACCGCATGCTTGACGCGCTCGCCCAGGACCTGCGCGACCCCGAGCTCGCCGCCAGTGCCCGCCAGTGGCAGGCCCAGCTCGAAGCCGGCATCAGTCGCGCCACCATCCTGGCCGACATGCGGCGCACGCCGTTGCCCGGCACGGCCCAGCGCGAGTGGACCGTGGACAAGGCCGTCGTGATGCAAGCGGTCGAGCGAGGCTTTGGCCTGGAGTCGGCCGAGACCTTCATCAAGCAGCAGGCCCAGCAGCGGGACGCCTTGCCGCCGGCACCGCCGCCGCCGCCCGCGCCGGGCGGCTAAGTCTAAGGGGAGAGCGGTCTGTCCGCGCCTTTGGTCGATTCGTCGCAAACGGCGAGCGCGGGCAGGGCAGGGCGCACACACTGCAGGCACTGAATCACCCCTGACGAGGAGCCCAGCATGACCACCGCCGAACAACTCCAGCAACTGGCCGACCTGCACGCCCGTGGCGCCCTGAGCGACGACGAATTCGCCCGCGCCAAGGCGCAAGTCATCGCCGGCACCACCCCCGCCTCGGGCTACGCCAGCCGCGCCGCCGTCAACGCGGCCAATGGTCTGCAACGCATCCGCAGCGAGTCCTGGCTCGGCGGCGTCTGCGCCGGCATCGGCCGCGTCACTGGCCTCGACGCCTGGGTCTGGCGCCTGATCTTCACGCTCAGCGTGCTGCTGGCCGGCACCGGCGTGCTGCTCTATGTGCTGCTGTGGGTCTTTGTGCCTGCGGCGCCTGAAGTGCAGCGCGCGTCGATGCTGAACCACAGCCACTGAGGCTGTGCTGGGGTCTTACAGACCCCAGGCCAGAGCATCCCGCTCGTCAATGAGCAAGGTGCTCTCGGCCGTCACAAAGGCAGTGCCGCGGATGGTGGGCAGGATGCGATCACCGTCTCGCACGTAACGGCCCTCAAACACACTGCCGATCACGCTGGCCTGGCGCCAGAGCTGGCCCGGTGCCAGCTCCCCTCGCGCCGCCAGACAGGCCAGCTTGGCGCTGGTGCCGGTGCCGCAGGGCGAGCGGTCGTAAGCGCCACCGGGGCAGAGCACGAAGTTGCGGGCATCGTGGACCGGGTCGGGCCCGATGAGCTCGATGTGGTCAATCTCCGCCCCGCCTTCGCCCCGCAGCCCCTGGGCGTGCAGCGCGTCCTTCAAAGCCTGCGCGTAGGCGGTGAGGGCGCCGGTGCGCTGCGGCTCCAGTGCCTGGCCGTGGTCGCTGCACAAGAAGAACCAGTTGCCACCCCAGGCGATGTCGCCCGTCACCACTTGACCCGTCGGCAGCGTGACCGGCACGTCCGCCGCAAAGCGGTAAGCCGGCACATTGCGCACGCTCACCGAGCCGTCCTCATGCAGCGTGGCGCGCACCGTGCCCACGGGCGTCTCGATGCCATGCTCGCCCGGCCCGATGCGGCCCAGGTGCGCCAGCGTCACCACGAGCCCGATGGTGCCGTGGCCGCACATGCCCAAGCCGCCCACGTTGTTGAAGAAGATCACGCCCGCCGCATTGGCCGGGTCCTGCGGCGGCAGCAGCAACGCGCCCACCAACACGTCGTTCCCGCGCGGCTCCAGCATCACGGCGCGGCGCCAGTGGTCGTGCTCCGTGACGAGGCGTTCGCGTTGTTCCTGCAATGAGCCTGGCCCGAGGTCTGGGAAGCCAGACAACACCACCCGCGTGGGCTCGCCGCCGGTGTGGGAGTCGATGACAGGGATGCGGTGCATGGGCGGATCTTGCCTCAGGGCATTCTCGTTCGTTTGACAGGTTCCGTGACGCGGAACAGAATCCACCATGATCCACTCGTTCAAGTGCCCGGACACTGAAGCGCTGTTCCACAGCAAGCCGGTGCGGCGGTTCAAGAACTTTGAGCGCGTGGCGCGACGCAAGCTGCTGCAACTGCACGCCGCAACGTTGCTGGAGAGTCTGCGTATTCCGCCTGGCAACCACCTGGAGGCTTTGAAGGATGACCGCAGGGGGCAGCACAGCATTCGGATCAACGATCAGTGGCGCGTGTGCTTCATCTGGAAGAGTGACGGCGCCCACGGTGTCGAGATCGTGGACTACCACTGAGGAGCTGACGATGGCCAAACTACTCGACGAGATTCACCCGGGCGAGGTCCTGCTGGAGGACTTCATGAAGCCCATGGGCATCAGCGCCCGCCAGCTCGCGGCGGACATTGATGTGTCGCCGAGCCGCATCAGTGAGCTGGTGAATGGAAACCGGCCCATCACGGCTGACACGGCGCTGCGCCTGGGCTTGTTTTTCAGAATGGAGCCGCGCTTTTGGCTGAACCTGCAATCCGAGTACGACATGCGGATGGCGGTGCGCGAGACCGAAGCCGTCATTGCGCCGCGCATTCGGGTCTTTCAGCCGGCTCCAGCCTGATCGCAAGCATCCGCCATGAAGGCGCTGGATGCCTTCAGGCCCGATGCAAAGAAGCCGGACCAGTCCATGGGCCTGGGCGTCAGTACCACGCTTGCGCCTTCACGGCGGATGTAGACCTCGCGCACGTTCTTGTTGAATCTGAACTCAAGCGGCAAGGTGACCGTCTGAGACCGGTTGTTCCGGCCGACGCGGGCGGTGGGGCGCCGATTGGGGGTTTTGCGGTGTTGCCCTGTATCGGAGTGTTTGGCACTGCAACTCATGTGGCAAGCCAAAGTGCCTTCCCACAGAGGAAGCTCAGGGAAGAGCCCGCCTTGGGGCCTTGGCCGTAAATTCAGGACTCTGTCCCATTGCCCAAATTCCCACCATGATCCTCGCCCGCGCCCCCCTCGGCATGCACTGGCCGACGCTCGACCCGTTCCTGTTTTGCGCCCACCATGACGACCACTACCCCAAAGGCGACGGGCGCTTTGGGCCGGCGGCGTCGTTGCAGGGGCGGCAGATGGGGAGCGACTTCAGCGCGCTGAACGGCTGGAGCATGTACCACGGCGAGCAGGTGCCGGGCTTTCCGGCGCATCCGCACCGGGGCTTTGAGACGGTGACGCTGGTGCGCACCGGGCGCATTGACCACTCGGACTCGCTGGGCGCGGCGGCGCGGTTTGGTGGGGGCGATGTGCAGTGGCTGACGGCGGGCAGCGGCATCGTGCATGCGGAGATGTTCCCGCTGCTGCGGGAGGACGCGGAGAACCCGCTGGAGCTGTTCCAGATCTGGCTCAACCTGCCGGCGCGCAGCAAGATGTGCAAGCCCTATTTTTCGATGCTGTGGGCGGAGAACGTGCCGCGTGGGCGTTTTGGCGCGGAAGGCGGACCAATGACCGAGGTGGTCGTCGTGGCGGGGCAGATTGCCGGCCTCACGCCCCTGGCCCCGCCGCCGGACTCTTGGGCGAGCCAGGCGGATGCGGATGTCGGCATCTTCACCCTCAAGCTCGACCCCGGCGCCGAGTTCACGCTGCCGCCGGCCGCGGGTGCGCAGACGCTGCGGGTGGCCTACTTCTTTGCGGGCGACGCGCTGACGGCGGCCGGCCAGGCGGTGGCTGAGCCCTCGGCGCTGCAGGTGGATGCGAGCCAGCCGCTGCCGCTCACCAACCCCGGCAAGCAACCGGCCGAGCTGCTGGTGCTGCAGGGCCGGCCGATTGGCGAGCCGGTGGCGCGGCATGGGCCCTTTGTGATGAACACCGAGGCGGAGATACGCACCGCCTTTGCCGACTACCAGCGCACCCGCTTTGGCGGCTGGCCCTGGCCGAGCGAGGCGCCGGTGCACGGCGCGGACGCGACGCGCTTTGCCCGCAAGCCGGACGGCGCGGAGGAGCGGCGAGGCTAAGTCCACCGCCGTTCACGCCAGTCGGCGCCCACTCGTCGCCGGATCTGCCCACTCATCGCGGCCCCGCTTGTTCTGTCGCGGGGCGTCGATACCATCCGTCGCCATTCGTCGTGCCCGAGCCGGCGCCCAATTTCCAGACCTTGAGTGAGGCCCATCATCGACCCGCAACTCGTCAATCAGCTCCGTATCGACAAGGATCTCCGCGAGGACGCGGGCGGTGGGGGCGTCCCGAAGTGGGTGTGGGCCGGCGTGGGTGTGCTGGCCATCGCCCTGGCTGGCGCCGGCGGCTGGTGGTGGATGAGCCACCGCCCGGTGCCCGTCAAGACCGTGATGGCCACCGCCAGCAGCGCGGGCCGCGCCGGCAGCGCGGTGCTGCAGGCCACCGGCTACGTGACGGCCAAGCGCCAGGCCACGGTGGCCACCCAGATCACCGGCACGCTGACCCAGGTGCTGATCGAGGAGGGCGACGTGGTCAAGCCCGGCCAGGTGATGGCCCGGCTGGACGACACGGCGCTGCGCGCCACGCTGAACGCCGCCCAGGCCCAGACCGAGGTGACCGCCGCCAATGTGAACCAGCTGCAGGCGCAGCTGGCCCAGGTGGAGGCCGACGCCAAGCGCACCGCCGAGCTGGCCGCCCAGGGCGTGGTGAGCAAGCAGGTGGCCGAGCAGTCGCGCACCAGCGTGACCACGCTGAAAGCGCAGCTGGAGTCGGCCCGCAAGCAGGCCGAGGCCAGCAAGGCCCAACTGGCGCAGGCCAAGGTCAACTTTGACTTCACCGTGGTGCGCGCGCCCTTTGGTGGCGTCATCACCGCCAAGGCAGCCCAGGTGGGCGAAATCATCTCGCCGCTGTCGGCCGGTGGCGGCTTCACCCGCACGGGGGTGGGCACCATCGTGGACATGGATTCGCTGGAGGTCGAGGTGGACGTCAACGAGTCCTACATCGCCCAGGTGCAGCCGGGCATGCCGGTCGAATCGGTGCTGCAGGCCTACCCGGACTGGCGCATCCCCTCGCACGTCATCGCCGTGATCCCCACGGCTGACCGCGGCAAGGCCACCGTCAAGGTGCGCGTGGGCCTGGACCAGAAGGACGCGCGCATCGTGCCCAATATGGGCGTGCGCGTGGCCTTCCTGCAGAAGCAGGACAAGGCTGGCGCCAAGCCCGATGCACCTCAGCTGCCAGCGGGCGTGCTGCTGGCGCCGTCCAGCGTCGTTGAGCGGGACGGCAAGAAGGTGGTCTACACCATCGTGGATGGCCGCGCTGCCCAGCGCGAGATCGTCACCGCCGCCCAGCCCATCGACGCCAAGACCGTCGTCACCCAAGGCCTCAAGGCCGGTGACACCGTGATTGACAACCCGCCCGAGACGCTGCGCGATGGCATGGCTGTCGTCGTCGAGAGTGGCCGCTGAACCTTCCCTTCATCTACCTGTGTCCTGCCCAAGGAGCGCGTTCCCATGAGCAACCTGATCGAAATCCGCAGCCTCTCCAAGGCCTACCAGCGCGGCAAGCAGACGGTGGAGGTGCTGCACCAGCTGGACCTCGACGTGCCGGCCGGCGACTTCCTGGCGCTGATGGGCCCCTCGGGCTCGGGCAAGACCACGCTGCTGAACCTGCTCGGGGGCCTGGACAAGCCCACCGGCGGCTCCATCAACGTGGGCGGCCAGCGCATTGACCAGCTCAGCGCCGGCGCCCTGGCCAAGTGGCGCGCCTCGCAGGTGGGCTACATCTTCCAGTTCTACAACCTGATGCCCATGCTGTCGGCCCAGCGCAATGTGGAGCTGCCGCTGCTGCTGACCAAGCTCTCGGCGGCCGAGCGCAAGAAGCGCGCGGGCATTGCACTGGCCCTCGTCGGCCTCGCGGACCGCGCCAGCCACAAGCCAACCGAGCTCTCGGGCGGCCAGCAGCAGCGCGTGTCCATCGCGCGGGCCATCGTGTCGGACCCGGCCCTGCTGGTTTGCGACGAACCCACCGGCGACCTGGACCGCCAGTCCGCCGAGGAAGTGCTGGCCCTCTTGGAGCTGCTCAACCGTGAGCACGGCAAGACCATCCTGATGGTGACCCACGACCCCAAGGCCGCCACGCATGCCAAACGCGTGCTGCACCTGGACAAGGGCGCCCTGGTCAGCGATTCGGCCGCAGCCCACGCCTGAGAGGGTGAGAGGAAATCCATCATGCCCGCTCTGACTCCCCAAACCACTCCGCTCGTCGTTGCAAATGCGCGCCGTAGCCCGAGCTACGGCTGTGCTTTGCGCCTAGATCGGAGCGCCTTGTGTAGCCCGCTCGGGCACGCCGGATTCCCTCTCACCCTCTGGGAGCCTGCATCATGAAATTCCTCCACCTCATCTGGGCGGCGCTGTTCCGGCGCAAGACCCGCACCATGCTCACGCTAGTGTCCATCGTCACGGCCTTCTTGCTGTTTGGTCTGCTGGACGCCGTGCGCACGTCGTTCACCCAAGCAGGCCAAAGCGCCAACGGCGCGCAGCGCCTGCAGACCAGCGCCAAGCTGTCTTTCATCCAACTGCTGCCCAAGGCCCTGCAGGGCCAGATCGAGGCGCTGCCGGGCGTGGACAAGGTGGCGCACTCCAACTGGTTTGGCGGCGCCTACCAGGACGCGCGCAATCAGGTCTTCACCTTCGCGGTGTCTGAGAACTACCTCGACCTCTTCCCCGAGATCGACATCAAGCCGTCCGAGCGCAAGGCCTTTGACGAGACGCGCACCGGCGTCGTGGTTGGCGAGCAGCTGATGAAGCGCTATGGCTGGAAGGTGGGCGACCGCCTGCCGCTGCAGTCGCAGATCTTCCCGGACAAGACCGGCAGCCTGAACTGGGCCTTCGACATCGTGGGCGTGATGCGCGCCAAGGACAAGAAGACCGGCGGCTTCTTTGACCAGCAGGTGCTGCTGCACTGGAAGTACTTTGACGAAACCACGCCCTACAACCAGGGCCAGGTGGGCTGGTACGTTTCGAAGTTGAAGGACGTGAACCAGGCGGACGCCGTGGCCAAGAGCATTGACGCGCTGTCCGCCAACTCCGACCACGAGACCCGCACCCAGAGCGAGCAGGCCGCCGCGGCCAATTGGATGAAGCAACTGGCCGACATCGGCCTCATCGTCGGCTCCATCATGGGCGCGGTGTTCTTCACGCTGATGCTGCTGGCCGGCAACACCATGATGCAGGCGGTGCGTGAGCGCACGGCCGAGCTGGCGGTGCTCAAGACCATCGGCTTCACCGACATGGGCGTGCTGGCCACGGTCTTGGCCGAGTCCATCCTGCTGCTGGTCCTGGGCGGCGTGATCGGCCTGGGGCTCGCCACCTTCATCATCCCGATCGTGGCGGCGGGCAGCGGCGGCATGCTGAACCTCCCGTCGCCGGGCCTCTCGAACTGGCTGCTGGGTGGCGCGCTGATGCTGGGCATCGGCACCCTGGTGGGCGCCTTGCCCGCCTGGAACGCCATGCGGCTCAACATCGTCGACGCCCTCCGTCGTTGAGAAGGAAGAACACCATGCTCATCAATCTCCTTCTCATCGTGCTCGTGCTGGTCAGCGTCGGCGTCTTCGTGATGCTGCCGCTGGCAGGTGCCCTGGTCTTGGTGGTGTTGCTCGCGGCTTGGCTGGGTCTCACACGTCGCGGCCGGCAGGCCGTGGTGGTGACGGGCGTGGGCCTCAGCACGCTGACGCAGCGGCGCGGCTCGTCGGCCGTCATCGTGGTCGGCATTGCCGGCGTGGTCGGTGTGCTGGTGGCCTTGCTCGCCATGGCCGACGGCTACACCCAGACCCTGCGCCAGACCGGCGGCGAAGACACCGTAATCATCATGCGCGGTGGCTCGGCCTCCGAGGTCTCGTCGGTGCTCAGCCAGGAAGAGATCGTCCAGATCCAACAGGCCAAGGACATCGCCCGCGACGCCAAGGGCGAACCGCTGCTGACGGCCGAAGGCGTGTTTGCCGTGACCCTGCCCGTGGCGGGCGGCAAGGACGCGGAGGAGACTGGCAGCGTGCAGATCCGAGGCATCAGTGCCAAGACCTTCGAGGTGCGCACCCAGGCCAAGATCATCGAGGGCCGCATGCCCACGCCGGGTCTGCGCGAGCTGGTGGCCGGCAAGGGCGCGGCGCGTCAGTTTGCGGGCCTGGTGCCGGGGCAGGAGGTCAAGCTCGGCACCACGCCCTGGACGGTGGTCGGCATCTTCAGCTCGGGCGACGCGATGGACTCCGAGATCTGGGGTGACGCCGCCACGCTGGCCGATGCCTACCGGCGCGGCAGCAGCCGCAACTCCATCACGGCGCGCCTCACCAGCGCCTCGGCCCTGTCCAGTCTCAAGAGCGAGCTCGCCGCCAACCCGCAGCTCAAGATCGACGTGATGACCACGGTGGAGTTCTTCTCCAAGCAGTCCGAGAGCATGGCCAAGGTCATCACCGTCGTGGGCCTCACCATCGGCACCATCATGGCCATCGGCGCCACCTTCGGTGCGCTCAACACGATGTTCGCCGCCGTGGCCGCGCGGGCTAGAGAGATCGCCACCCTGCGCGCCATCGGTTTCCAGGGCGCGCCGGTCGTGGTGGCCGTGATGATCGAGACCCTGCTGCTGGCCCTGCTCGGCGGCCTGCTCGGCGCCTTGATTGCGTGGCTGCTGTTCAACGGCAAGGGTGCGTCCACCATGGGCGCCGGGTCGGTGGGCAAGCTGAGCTT
>CALMQC010000541.1 GCA_937871895.1 uncultured Roseateles sp.
CGCGAGCGACGGGGCCAAACTAGCGGGACGGGCGAAGGACAGGGCGGTAGGCATGGCGGGCTCCAAGGACGCGCGCAGTGTGCCGCTGCAGATCGCGCCTGCGCACCCCGCAGCTCGGGGCGTACGCGCATGAGCCATTTGGCCGCGCCGGCCTGCGTGCGTCAGTTGTCCTTGTCCGGCCCGGTCTCGGGCGCCAGCGGCGCAAACACATAGCGCATGCCGCGCGCATAGCTTTCGGCCTTGGTGCCGGCGTGGCGCTCGCCGTCGATGATGCGGGTCTGGAAGGCAAGGCCAGGGTGCTTGAGCTCAGGCAGGGCGGCCTGGTAGCGCTTGATGGCGGCCAGGAACTTGGGCCATTCGAACTCGGCGCCGGTGACGTAGAGGCGGGCGTTGATGGGCTTGCCCGTCTTGGCCCAGTCGCGGGCGCGGCGGATCAGCCAGTCGTCCTCCAGCCCGACGGCGGGGCTGGCGGCGATGTAGCCCTTGAACAGCTCGGGCTTGGTGTACATCGCGTAGAGCGTGAACAGGCCGCCGAGCGAGCTGCCGCCGAGGAAGCGCTGTGCAGGGTCGGCGCGGTACTCGCGCTCGACGAAGGGGATGATGTCCTTCTCAATCGAGGCCAGGAACTTGTCGGCATGCCCGGTGCCGAAGTTCAACATCCCGAGCCGAACGGGAGACAGCTCCCAGCCGCGCATGGCGCCGTAGTCAAGGTTCTGGCCGGCGTAACCCAGGCCCACGATGATCATTTCGGGCAGGACCTTGTCGTAGACCTGGTTGTTGTAAGACACCGCCATGGTGGCCAGGTCCCAGTAGCCGTCGGTCACGAAGAGCACGGGGTAGCGGCGGTTCTTGTCCTTGCGGAAGGACGCCGGCAGGTGCACGTGCAACTGGTAGCTGCGGCCATCGGCATTGGTGGGCAGCACGCGCAGCTCGGTGTTGTCGAGGCTGTGGGGCGGGTAGCTGGGGGCGGCTTGTGCAGCGGCCGTGCCGGTGATGGCGAGCGAGCAGACGAGCGCAAGGCAGAAGGAGAGCAGGGGGCGGCGCATGGGGTGCTGAGGGTGGTCGAGTGGGGACACGGCAGTCTAGGCCGCAGGCCATGGTGCACCCTGAAAGTCACGCATCGTCGCCATGCAGCGCAGGCATCGGCCGGCACGAAGTAAATACGCCCGGCCGAGGCCGGGCGTTGCGTGCATGGGCGCGAATCAGGCGGCTGCGGTTGCCGGCAGGGCTTGCTCGCCCTCACCGACAAAGAAGCTGCCCAGGTACATCAGCAAGCCGCTGAGGAAGCCCACGCCGCCGCCGAGGCGGATCCAGTAGAAAAAGCGCAGCTGGTCTTGCGTCTGCATGAAGCCCATCGCCTGGCCATCGGCGGGGATGCGTTGCAGCCAGATCTGCAGGATGCCGGCGCCGGTGAGGGCCAGCACCATCACGCCCATGCTGATGGTCATCACCCAGAAGGCCCACATCTCCAGGCTCTGCGCCCGCTGTGGGTTGGCCTCACGGCCACGCAGGATGGGCATGGCGTAGCTGATCATCGCGATCACCACCATCACATAGGCGCCGTAGAAGGCCAGGTGCCCGTGAGCGGCCGTGACCTGGCTGCCGTGGGTGTAGTAGTTGACCGGACTCAGTGTGTGGATGAAGCCCCAGAGCCCGGCGCCGAGGAAGCCCATCACCGCGCAGCCCACGGTCCACAGCACCGCGGCCTGGTTGGGGTGCTCGCGCTTGCGGCGCTGGACCATGTTGAAGGCGAACAGCGTCATCGCGAAGAAGGGGATGGGCTCCAGCGCGCTGAAGACCGACCCGACCCACTGCCAATAGCCCGGCAGGCCGATGAAGTAGAAGTGGTGGCCGGTGCCGAGGATGCCGGTGACGAGCGCAAAGGTGATGATGAGGTACATCCACTTGTCGATCACCTCGCGGTCCACGCCCGTGGTCTTGATCAGCAGGAAGGCCAGCAGCGAAGCGAGGATCAGCTCCCACACGCCCTCCACCCACAGGTGCACGACGAACCACCAGTACATCTTGTCGCGCACCAGGTTGTGCGGGTTGACGAAGCTGAACAGGAAGAGCAGCGCCAGCCCCCACAGGCCCAGCAGCAGCACGAGGCTGATGGCCGTCTTGCGGCCCTTGAGCACGGTCATGCTGATGTTGTAGAGAAAGCCCAGGGCCACGACGACGATGCCCGCCTTGGTGGGCAGCGGCTGCTCCAGGAACTCGCGGCCCATGGTGGCGATGAGGTCATTGCCCGTGGCGGCCGCGAGCGTGGCATAGGGCACCAGCAGGTAGCCGAGGATGGTCAGCGCGCCGGCCACCAGGAAGATCCAGAACAGCCACTTCGCCAGCTTGACGCTGTGCAGCTCGGTCTGCGCTTCCTCCGGGATCAGGTAGTAGGCACTGCCCATGAAGCCCATCAGCAGCCACACGATCAGCAGATTGGTGTGCACCATGCGGGCGATGTTGAAGGGCACGGCCGGGAAGCCGAAGTCGCCGATCAAATACTGCAGCCCGAGCGCGATGCCGAACACGATCTGCCCGACGAAGAGGCCGATGGCGCCCATGAAGTACAGGCGCGACACCGACTGCGATTGGAATTTCAAGAGGCTCATGGTGTTCAACCCTCCTTGTTGGGTGGCCACTGCTCGGTGTTCACGCCATTGGTCCACTTGAGGAACTCGACGAGGTCGTCGAGCTGCGGGTCGGTCAGGTGGAACTGCGGCATCTGGCGGCGGCCCGGTGCGCCGGTGGGCTGCGCCTTCATCCAGGCCTTGATGAACTCGGGCCCGCGCCGCGTGACGACGTTGCCGAGCTCGGGCGCAAAGTAGGCGCCTTCACCGAGCAGGGTGTGGCAGCCAATGCAGTTGCGCGTCTCCCAGATGCGTTTGCCGCGCTCGACGGCCGGTGTGATCTCGGCCGCCTTGGATCGCTCGGGGATGCGGGTCTCGGTGTGCAGGATCAGCGCCGCAAACACGAGCACGAAGAACAGCGTGCCGCCGTAGAAGATGTTGCGCGCCGCTTGGGCTGTGAAGCCTGGGCTCATGGGGCCTCCGATGGGCTGTGTGGATGGGTGCGAAGGCTAGGGGCCGCACTCCGTGGCGTCCTTGAAGGGGTTCAAGAAACGCGGGCGGCGGCGATTTGCAGGCGGGCTTGAATACTGTATAAAAGCACAGCCATGCCCAAGCCTGAATTCCCCAGCCCGCCCGAGCGCCCACGCGTGCGCATCGGCCCTGCGCAGCCCAGCCTCGTGTCCATTGCCTCCATCAAAGGGCGCGGCAGCGCCACGGCGATGCCGCACCGCTTCGAGCGCGTCGCGCGCGAGCAGGAGGACGACGGCTGGGGCACGCTCGACCAGGAAGCTCAGGAGGAGCGCCTGGCCCCGCAGACGCACATCATTGAAGAGCGCGCCGGCCGCATCCTCTCCAGCAACCAATCGCCGGACATCTCCTTCGACCTCTCCATCAACCCCTACCGGGGCTGCGAGCACGGCTGCATCTACTGCTTTGCGCGGCCCACGCACAGCTACTTGAACCTCTCGCCGGGCCTGGACTTCGAGACCCGCATCGTGGCCAAGGTCAACGCGGCCGAGCGACTGCGCGAGGCCCTGGCCAGCCGGGCCTATGAGCCGGCGGCTTTGGTGATCGGCACCGCGACGGACGCCTACCAGCCCATCGAGCGCCAGCTCGGCCTCACGCGCGCGTGCATCGAGGTGCTGGTGGCGGCGCGGCATCCGTTCTCCATCGTCACCAAGTCCGCCGGCATCGAGCGCGACCTGGACCTGCTGGCCCCACATGCGGCGCGGGGGCTGTGCAGCGTCTATGTGTCGGTGACCTCGCTGGACAGCCGACTCTCGCGCATCCTGGAGCCGCGCGCCGCCGCGCCCGAGCGGCGCCTGCAGACCATCCGGCGCCTCAGCGAAGTGGGCGTGCCGGTGGGCGTGAGCGTGTCGCCGGTGATTCCCTTCCTCAACGAACCCGAGATCGAGCGCATCCTCGAAGCGGCCGCCGCAGCCGGCGCCAGCAGCGCCTTCAGCATCCCGCTGCGCCTGCCTTGGGAGGTGAACCCGCTCTTTCAGGACTGGCTCCAACGCCACTACCCCGACCGCGCCGAGCGCGTGATGGCCCGCGTGCGCGACATGCGCGGCGGCAAGGACAACGACGCACGCTTTGGCAGCCGCATGCGGGGCGAGGGCATCTGGGCCGAACTGATGCACCAGCGCTTTCGCCGCGCCGCCGACAAGCTCGGCCTGCGGCGCGAACGCCGGCCCGTGGACCTGAGCCAGTTCGTGAAGCCATCGTTGCGCGGGCAAGAGGCGCTGTTTTGAGCACCGACGGCTGGGTTCAAGGCCGTCTCTTTGGCCTGAGTGCGGGCGCGGAGACACAATGTGCGGAGAGCCTAGAAATGAAGATTCAAACTGAACCAGCGCTGATCGCCCTATGCCTTGCCCTGATCGACCCGGCAGAACGGCTGACGGCGCCCGAGAGGGAATTGGTTCGGACAGCCACAGGCTTGATGAACGGACCTGTGGGGGTTGACGCCATACGGGCTTTGATCCGGGAGGGCGGGGATCCGCTTGGGGAGCTGTTCTCAGCGATTCGCTCGGCAGCAGTACGACGTACCAGCGGCGCTGTGTACACCCCGCCGTCCATCGTTAAGTCCATGCTGACCTGGCTCTCGACGCAAGGTCAGCCTGCTCGTGTGGTTGATCCAGGTGCTGGCTCCGGCCGTTTTCTCCTCGCGGCAGGGGTCCACTTCCCAAAGGCGCAACTGATCGCCGTGGAGATGGATCCATTGGCGGCGCTCATGTTGCGAGCCAATCTCCATGCACGGGGGTGGGCTGGGCGTGCTCAGGTCATGGTCAAGGACTACCGAGAAGTGAAACTTCCGCGCATTGCGGGAACTACCGCCTTCGTTGGCAACCCTCCGTACGTGCGTCATCACGGCATCGCGGCGGACTGGAAAGCTTGGTATGCGTCGAAGTTCGCGGAGTTTGGCATCAAAGCCAGCGCGCTCGCCGGACTTCACTTGCACTTCTTTTTGCAGACTCGTCTGCTGGCAAAGCCGGGAGATCTGGGCGCCTTCGTCACCTCGGCGGAGTGGCTCGACGTGAACTATGGGGCGGCCTTGCGCCGGCTGTTGGTCGAAGAGTTGGGCGGCGTTGCGCTCCATGTCTTGGAGCCCACGGTTGAGGCGTTCCCTGGCACGGCAACCACGGGTGCTATCACCTGCTTTCGGATGGGCGAGACGGACTCGCCCATTCGTGTTCGTTCCGTGGGAGGGTTGGCGGTTCTCAACGGGCTATCCGGAGGGACGGGCGTTGCGCGTGATGAGCTGTTGGCAACGTCCAGGTGGTCGAGCGTCATCCGCCCATCGGCGTCGGCGTCGGCAGGTTCCATCGAACTGGGGGAGCTTTTCCGCGTACACCGTGGACAAGTGACGGGCGCCAATAGCATCTGGATCGATGACGGGCATGCGGTCGGGCTGCCAGATCAAGTCAAGCTGCCAGCGGTCACACGGGCAACCGATCTGATTCAAGCGGGCGCGCACCTCCGCACGGCGGACGTACTTCGTAGGGTGATCGACCTCCCTGCAGATTTGGACGACTTCACAGCAGAAGAGAAGGGCCGCATTGCCGCCTTCCTGGCTTGGGCCAAGCTTCAAGGTGCGGACCAAGGCTATGTTGCTCGTCATCGTCGAGCCTGGTGGTCGGTGGGCCTCAAGAAGCCGGCGCCCATCTTGTGTACCTATATGGCCCGCAGGCCGCCGCAGTTCACGCTCAATATCTGCGGTGCACGGCACATCAACATTGCCCATGGGCTCTACCCACGTGAACCGCTCTCCGCACAGGCGATGTCGCAACTGGTGGCCTGGCTCAACAAGAACGTGAACACTGCTGGTGGGCGCAGCTACGCCGGCGGATTGACGAAGTTCGAGCCGAAAGAAATCGAGCGTTTGCGTATTCCGAAACTGGAGGACCTGCTGTCATGACGGAGGCCCCTGTCCGCTGGTCGAGTGCCGAGCTAGAGGCGGCAGCGAAGGTGTCGGCGACGCTGTTTCGTACCGAGCGGTTGGCCGTCACCGATGCTTGGACCGCGCAGTATGCGCAGGCGCGCCGCAAGTTTGAAAAATTGCTCCGCGTGCTGGGCGACTTGGTGCCTGAAGCGATCACGGAAGACAAGCTTGCCGAGGTCTATGGCTTGGGGCTGGGCGAGGCCTTGCGCTACTTGGCAGGCCCACCTGTTTCCGACGACGACCTGCAGGTCATCGCCGATGTTGAATCCATGGCGCCGGGGGTGTTGAAGCAAGACCCTCAAGCTTTGCGCACCGTGTTCGGCGTGATTGAGCGAGTGATGGACGCGCACCGCTTTCCGTGGGTGGCACGTGGCAAACCGCCAACGAAGGCGCAGCGTGAGGTGGCGTTGGTGGCGTCGTCGGTGCTGCTGGCCGCGCAGCGCATAGCGACCGAACGGCGCAACGATGGCAAGGACAATCAGGAAGCGCTGGTGAAGGACTATCTGCGGGGCTTGGGTTACACCGAAGTGCCTGCCGAGGCGATCAACACGCTGGTGAATGGGCCGCAGGCCCTGCAGTTTTGCGGGGAATGTTTGCTGGGTGAGCGTAAAGCGGACGTGGTCGTGCGCCTGCCCGATACGCGATTGCTCGCGCTGGAGTGCAAGGTGTCAAACAGCGCTACCAACAGTGTGAAGCGCTTGAACAACGATGCTGCGGCAAAGGCTGAGTACTGGATCAAGCAGTTCGGGGTGTCTCAAGTGGTTCCAGCGGCAATGCTCGCAGGCGTTTTCAAGGTCCTCAACCTGGAGCAGGCGCAGGCGCGTGGCTTGGCCTTGTACTGGTCACACGATCTAATTGCGCTTGGCGCCTTCATCGCGTCGACGCAGTCCCCGGCGCCGGCCGTGCCCCGCAAACGACGAACTACGGGCAAGTAGCCAGCAGGTCCCACTCAGCCTTGTAGACGTCGGCGCGTGCACCGACCCAGCCCATCACGGTGTGGAAGATGTGGTCGTGCGAGATCGGCTGCTGGCGCTTGGCCGTGAGGCAGGCCGCACGATCGGTCTGCGGGGTCCAGAGGATCATGGGCACGTGCGTCTGCTCGCGCGGGGCCATGGCGTAGGGCATGCCGTGCAGGTAGAGGCCCTTCTCGCCGAGCGACTCGCCGTGGTCGCTGACGTAGTACATGCCCGGGGTGAACTGCGCTTGCTGGCCCTGCAGCCAGGTGACGGCGCGAGCCAGCATGCGGTCGGTGGTGGCGATGGTGTTGTCATAGCCGTTGATGACCTCCTCACGCGCACAGCGCTGCAGCGCATTGCTGCGGCACTCGGGCTGGAAGGGCTTGAGGTCGGGCGGCGAGCGCTTGTAGTAGGCCGGGCCATGGCTGCCCATCTGGTGCAGCACCAGCACCACGCCGCGCTTCACGCGCTCGGGGTCCAGCGCGGCGATGCGCTTGTCCAGCGCATGCAGCAGGGCTTCGTCGAAGCACTCCTCGCCATCGCACAGGCCGGCGGGCAAGGCGCCGGCGCCGGGCGGTAGCTGGTGCGTGAAGGCATTGGGGATGCGCTCGCACAGGCCTTTGCAACCGGCCTGGTTGTCGAGCCACAGCACCGCCAGGCCGGCGCGTTGCAGCACGTCGAGCAGGTTCTCGGTCGAGGCGCGTGCGTCGAAGGCCTCGCGCCCGAGTGGCGAGAACATGCAGGGCAGGCTGGCGGCGGTGGCGGTGCCGCAGGAGCTGACTTCGGTGAAGGACAGCACCGGCAGCTTGGCCAGCTCCGGCGTGGTGGGGCGCGCATAGCCGTTGAGGCTGAAGTTCATGGCCCGCGCGGTTTCGCCCACCACCAGCATCAGCAGCGGCGGCTTGGCGCCTTCCGGCCGAGGCAGCAGGCGCGCATCAGCGCCGATCACGGCCGGCGGGCCCTTGGGTGCAGCCTGGCGCTGGAAGGCCACGGCACCGATGGAGTACACGGCATTGAGCGGCGTGACCAGGTAGCGCAGCTCCTTATGGTTGCGGTTGGTGGACGAGAAGTCGGCAAACACCGCGAGGATCAGCAGCACGAGTGCCAGCAAGCCAAGCCCGAACGCGCGCAAGTTGTGCAGCAGGCGCCGCAGCGGCTTGACGGCCGGCGCTGCAGGCTGGCGCCACAGCCACCAGGCGGGCAGGGCGCCAAGAAGCAGCAGGCTGACGGCCAAACGCCAGGAGAGCAGGTCGCGCGTTTCGCGCACGTCGGTCTGCAGCGTGTTCACCACCATGCCGGGGTCGAACACGATGCCGTAGCTGCCGATGAAGTAGGCCAGCGCGCCGCTGGCAAGCAGCAGGAAGCCGAGCACCGCGCGGCTCAGGCGCGGCCAGGCCAGCAGCGAGAGCAGGGCGCCCGTGCCGGCGACGACGACGCCGGCAAAGACCACGGTGAACAGCACCCCCCGGCCACCGCTCACGTCTTCCAGGCCTTGCAGCTTGAGCCACAGCGGCCAGTTGCACAGCAGGCCCATCCAGAGCGAGGCCAGCCAGGTCTGGGTCAGTGGGGCGCGGAGGTCGGGGCGGAAGGCGTCGGGCAGGCGCATGGGCGACGAGGGGCTGGGCTGGGGCGAGGATTGTCACCCGCGCCACATGACAGCCGCCCCGCAGCGGCTCGGTCTCAGGCGCGCAGCGCGACGCCGCCCGTCTCGCGCGCGCGGCTGGGCACGAGGCCGCCCATGGGCTTGACGAAGCGCTCGTGCAGCGCGGCGATCTGCTCGCCCAACTGGGCGGCGTCGTCGATCTTCTCGGCGTGGCGCTTGAGCACCGCGCCAGCCATGTCGATCAGCTTGGCATTGCGCGTGGTCTCGCCCTGCTGGATCAGCAGCTCCACGGCCGTGCGGGCGGTGCCGCGCATCGAGTGCCGCATGGCCGTCTCGGCCACGTTGAAGATCCGCGTGTGGCACTCGCGGAACTCGGCGATGGTCTTCTCGTGACCTTCGGTCATGGCCACAAGGATCTCGGTGGATGATTTGGTCGTGCAGTGCCGCATGCCCAGCTTGCTCAGCACAGGCATCATTTCTTCCAGCTCGACTTCCTGGTTCGAGATGCGGATCCACAGCCCGGTCAGCAGGCTGGCGGCTTCGAGGTCGAAGTTGCCGTCGTCGATCTGCTGGCTGAAGTCGCGCGCCACCACCAGGGCACGGCCCACCTGCCGGTCCATCAACCAGCTCAGCGCGTCAAAGATCAACGACAGGCGCTGAAGCCGCACCGAATTGGGCGCGCGCTCCAGGGCAGAGTTCATGGCGTCCCGGGCGTACTTGAAGCCCTTGGAGTCCTTGTTGTCGAAGCGCATGAAGCCGAGCAACACCAGGCTCAGCATGTCGAACAGCTTGGAGCGCAGGCCCTGGGCCATGGCGCTCTCCAGCATCTTCATGGCTTGCTCGCGGTGGCCGGTGTAGTAGGCCAGCGAGCCGCAGCGCTGCAGACGCAGCAGGCAGCCTGGCGTCAGCTTGGCGGCGGTTTCGTAGGTTTGCAGCGCGGCAGTCAGCTCGCCCTGCTCCATCTGCACATGGCCCAGCATGTCGTGGGAGTCGGCGTAGTCGGGCAGCTCGCCGGTCAGGTTCTCCAGCGTGCGGCGCGCGGCCTGCAGGTTGCCCTTGCCCACTTCGGTGCGCGCCACCCCGAGCCTTGCCCAGGGCACGGTCTTGGCCTCGATGATGGCCTCGTAGAGGACGCGGGCGTCGTCAAAGCGCTTGAGGCGCAGCAGCAGCTCAGCGCCAATGCGGGCGGCATACAGCCAGTAGCGCGCCTTGGACTCGAAGCGCTGCATGCAGAGGTTGGCGGCGGTCTCGAAGTCGAGCTGCTCGATGGCCTCGAAGATGCCGGCCAGCGCGCGCTTGCGGGCCCGCGCCAGCGTCAGGCGCTCGGCAAGGTTGACGAGATTGAAGGGCTTGATCAGGTAGGCGTCGAGCGCTGCCTCGGCCGCTTCGGCCACCTTGGCGTAGGTGGCCTCGGAGGTGACCATGACGAAGACGGTGGAGTAGGGCAGCAGGCCCTCGCGGCGCAGCTCGTCGAGCAGGTCCTGCCCCGAGGTCTCGTGGCCCTCGAAGTGGTAGTCGCACAGGACGATGTCGAAGGGCGTGTGCTCCAGCAGCAGCCGGGCATCGCGCACGCGCGAGACCTGGCGAACCTGCGTCAGCCCAAGATCGCGCAGCTGCGCCGACAGCAACATCCGCGAGTTCGCGTTGCTGTCGATGATCAGGGCTTTGGCGAGGTGGATGCTGTCATCCAACAGCATGGAACCAGCCTCCGGTGCTTCCGAGCGTCACAGGACACCTTTCGGACATGCGATCGACTGACTTTAGGCGACATCCGGCAACAAGACCCCGCGATTACGGGGGCCTTGTGAAGTAAGACGCGCTTGCTGCTCTTGTGCAAGCCCCGCCGCGCTGCCGGCGCGACAGGGACTTGCCGGGGCTACTTGAAGAGATCCTTGACCCGGTCGGTCCAGCTCTTGGCGTTGGGGCTGTGCTTCTCGCCGCCCTTCTTGAGCGATTCGTCGAGTTCCTTGAGCAGCTTCTTCTGGTGCTCGGTGAGCTTGACCGGCGTCTCGACGCTGATGTGGCAGTACAGGTCGCCGGGGTAGCTGGAGCGCACGCCCTTGATGCCCTTGCCGCGCAGGCGGAAGGTCTTGCCGTGCTGGGTGCCCTCAGGCAGTTCGATCTCGGCCTTGCCCCCCAGGGTGGGCACCTCGATGTTGCCGCCCAGGGCCGCCGTCACCAGCGACACGGGCATGGTGCAGTGCAGGTCGTCGCCGTCGCGCTCGAAGAGGTCGTGCTGCTTGATGCGGATCTCGATGTAGAGATCCCCCGGCGGGCCGCCGTTGACGCCCGGCTCGCCATTGCCGGCGGAGCGGATGCGCATGCCCTCGTTGATGCCGGCGGGGATCTTCACCTCCAGCGTCTTTTGCTTCTTGACCTTGCCCTGGCCGTTGCAGGCCATGCAGGGGTCGGGAATGATCTTGCCGGTGCCGTGGCAGTGCGGGCAGGTTTGCTGGATGCTGAAGAAGCCCTGGCGCATGTGCACCTGGCCCGAGCCGCCGCAGGAGCCGCAGGCCTTGGCGGTCGTGCCGGGCTTGGCGCCCGTGCCGCTGCAGGTTTCGCAGTGCTCCCAGCTGGGGATGCGGATCTGCGTCTCCTTGCCGCGCGCGGCTTCTTCCAGGGTGATCTCCATGGCATAGGACAGGTCGCTGCCACGGTAGACCTGCTGGCCACCGCCGCCACGCCGGCCACCGGCGCCGCCCCCGAAGATGTCGCCAAAGATGTCGCCGAAGGCCTCGGCGAAGCCGCCAAAGCCTTCCGCTCCCGGGCCACCCCGGAAGCCGCCCATGTTCGGGTCCACGCCCGCATGGCCGTGCTGGTCGTAGGCGGCGCGCTTTTGGGCGTCGGAGAGCATCTCGTAGGCCTCCTTGGCCTCCTTGAACTTCTCCTCGGCAGCCTTGGCCCCGTCCCCCTGATTGCGGTCAGGGTGGTACTTCATGGCCAGCTTGCGGTAGGCCTTTTTGATCTCGTCCTCGCTCGCGCCTTTGGCAAGGCCGAGGACTTCGTAGTAATCGCGTTTGGAAGCCATGGGAGTGAGGTGCTTTCAAGGCAAAGGCCCGGCGGCGCGGGAGCGCACGGCCGGGCCAGGGCAGGGCGGAGGGCTTACTTGCCGTCCTTGACTTCCTTGAACTCGGCGTCCACGACGTTGTCGTCCTGCGGCTTGGCCGCTTGAGCCTGGGGCTGCTCGGCAGCACCGGCGCCAGCGGCGGCCGCAGCGGCAGCCTCGGCGCCTTGCTGGGCGGCGTACATCTTCTCGCCGAGCTTCTGGCTGGCCGTCATCAGGGCCTCGCTCTTGGCATCCAGCGCGGCCTTGTCGTCGCCCTTGATGGCTTCTTCCAGATCCTTGATCGCGGCTTCGATCTTGTCCTTCTCGCCCGCCTCCAGCTTGTCGCCGAACTCGGTGAGGCTCTTGCGCACGCTGTGCACGAGGCCGTCCGCCTGGTTCTTGGCGGTGACGAGCTCGACCTTCTTCTTGTCCTCGGCGGCGTTGGCCTCGGCGTCCTTGACCATCTTCTCGATCTCAGCCTCGGAGAGGCCCGAGTTCGCCTTGATGGTGATCTTGTTTTCCTTGCCGGTGCCCTTGTCCTTGGCACTCACGTGCAGGATGCCGTTGGCGTCGATGTCGAAGGTGACCTCGATCTGCGGCAGGCCGCGCGGTGCGGGCGGGATGCCTTCGAGGTTGAACTCGCCGAGGCTCTTGTTGCCCGTGGCCATCTCGCGTTCGCCCTGGTAGACCTTGATGGTCACCGCCGGCTGGTTGTCGTCGGCGGTGGAGAAGGTCTGGCTGAACTTGGTCGGGATGGTGGTGTTCTTCTTGATCATCTTCGTCATCACGCCGCCCAGGGTCTCGATGCCCAGGCTCAGCGGGGTGACGTCGAGCAGCAGCACGTCCTTGCGCTCGCCACCGAGGACCTGGCCCTGGATGGCGGCGCCGACGGCCACGGCCTCATCGGGGTTGACGTCCTTGCGCGGGTCCTTGCCGAAGAACTCCTTGACCTTCTCCTGCACCTTGGGCATGCGGCTCATGCCGCCGACCAGGATGATGTCGTCGATGTCGGCCACCGAGACGCCGGCATCCTTGATGGCGGTGCGGCAGGGAGCGATGGTGCGCTCGATCAGCTCGTCCACCAGGCTTTCCAGCTTGGCGCGCGTCAGCTTGACGTTGAGGTGCTTGGGGCCGGTCGCGTCGGCCGTGATGTAGGGCAGGTTGACGTCGGTCTGCGACGAATTGGACAGCTCGATCTTGGCCTTTTCGGCCGCTTCCTTCAGGCGCTGCAGGGCCAGCACATCCTTGGTCAGGTCAACGCCTTGTTCCTTTTTGAACTCGGAGACGATGTAGTCAATGATGCGTTGGTCGAAGTCTTCACCGCCGAGGAAGGTGTCGCCGTTGGTGGACAGCACTTCGAACTGCTTCTCGCCATCGACATCGGCGATCTCGATGATGGAGATGTCGAAGGTGCCGCCGCCGAGGTCATAGACGGCGATCTTGCGGTCGCCCTTGCCGTGCTTGTCGAGGCCAAAGGCCAGCGCAGCGGCGGTGGGCTCGTTGATGATGCGCTTGACTTCGAGGCCGGCGATGCGGCCGGCGTCCTTGGTGGCCTGGCGTTGGGCGTCGTTGAAGTAGGCCGGCACGGTGATGACGGCCTCGGTCACTTCCTCGCCGAGGTAGTCCTCGGCGGTCTTCTTCATCTTGCGCAGCACTTCGGCGCTGACTTGCGGGGGCGCCATCTTCTTGCCGCGCACTTCCACCCAGGCGTCGCCGTTGTCAGCGGCGGCGATGGTGTAAGGCATCAGGTCGATGTCCTTCTGGACTTCCTTCTCGGTGAACTTGCGGCCGATCAGGCGCTTGACGGCATAGAGCGTGTTGCGCGGGTTGGTGACGGCCTGGCGCTTGGCGCTGGCGCCAACGAGGATCTCGCCGTCTTCCTGGTAGGCAATGATGGACGGCGTGGTGCGGGCACCCTCGGCGTTCTCGATGACGCGCGTGGTGTTGCCTTCCATGACCGCGACGCAGGAGTTGGTCGTGCCGAGGTCAATGCCGATGATCTTTCCCATGAGGTGCTCCTGAAGAAATGCTTGAATGCTTTGGAATTTGTGGATAACCCGGCGCCCTTCAAGGGGCGGCAGGCTGTGAATTACTTGGGTGCGCTGACGGTGACCAGGGCGGGCCGGAGCACGCGGTCGGCGATCAGATAGCCCTTCTGGAGCACTGCCACGACGGTGTTCGCTTCTTGCTCGGCCGGCACGACCGAGATGGCCTGGTGCCGATGGGCGTCGAACTTGGCGCCAACCCCGGGGTTGATCTCGACAACCTTGTTGCGCTCCAGGGCCTGGGTCAGCTGGCGCAGCGTGGCGTGCACGCCTTCCAGCACGGTCTCGACCTTGGCGTCGGGCATGGCGATGGCGGCGGTCAGGCTGTCCGCCACCGGCAGCATGGCCTCGGCAAAGCCCTCGACGGCGAACTTGCGGGCCTTTGCGACTTCGTCCTCGGCGCGGCGGCGGGTGTTTTCGACCTCGGCCTTGGCGCGCAGGTAGGCGTCGCTCATCTCGGCCAAGCGCTGCTGCAGGCTGGCGAGCTCGGCTGCTGGGTCGGGGGTGGCGGCGGCCGCTTCGGGTGCGGAGGTGTCTTGCTGAGGGGTGGTTTGGTCGGTCGTCATGGCACGAAAACGGGCAATCCGGCGCCACATGGGGCCGGATGCCATGACTTCAAGAGGGGATTTGCGGGCTTTTTAGCGCCCGGCCGTTTCGTCCGGGAGGCGGATCGGCTCCAGCCGAGGGGCCAGCAGGTGCATCACCACCCAGGCCACCAGGTAGGCGCTGCCGCAGATCATGAAGAGGATGGCGTAGCCTTCCTCGGTGCGACCTTGCTCGGTATAGCGCTGCAGCAACAGGCCCGCCGCCCGGGCGATCAGGATGCCGCCGATGGCGCCCGCCATGCCGCCAATGCCCGTCACGCTGGCCACGGTGGATTTGGGGAACATGTCCGACACCGTGGTGAAGATATTGGCCGACCAGGCCTGGTGGGCCGCACAGGCCAGGGCGATCACGCCCACCGCGTACCAGGTGTTGATCGCGCCCAGGCGGGAGGCCGCCAGCACCGACAGCGGCACCAAGGCCACCATGAACATCGCGGTTTTGCGCGCGGCAAAGGGGGCCATGCCCCCGCCCATCAGGCGCTTGGGCAGCCAGCCACCCAGGATGGCGCCCACCGTGGCCGCCGTGTAGACCAGGGCCACGGCAAAGGGCCAGGAGATGACGCCCGGGACCTCGCCCACGAAGCCCGGGTGGCTGGCCAGGTAGGCCGTCGTCTTGCGTGCGTTTTCGTCAGCCAGGAAGGCGGGCAGCCAGAACAGGTAGAACCACCAGATCGGGTCGGTCAGGAACTTGCCCAGCGCAAAGGCCCAAGTCTGCCGAAAGCCCAGCAGCTTGAGCCAAGGCACGTTCTTGACGGGCGACTGCTGCTGTTCATCCAAATCGCTGTGGATGTGGTCGTACTCGGCCTGGCTGAGCTGCCCGCTTTTCAGCTTGTCGGCCGGCGAGGCATAGCCGCGCCACCAGAAGAAGAGCCACAGCAGGCCGACGATGCCGGTCAAGATGAAGGCCCACTC
>CALMQC010000542.1 GCA_937871895.1 uncultured Roseateles sp.
ACACCCGGGGCCTACCCGTGTCACCCGTGCGGAGCCACAGACCCTCCCAAGCCTTTCCGCGGTGCGCTGCTTGGTGCCGGCGCAGTGGGTGTTTCGCCGCTATCCCATGGTCCCCACCTCACCCTGAGCCCCCACCGTCTCGCGCGTTGTCAAGGCGCTACCCGACGAGCCCAGTGCCTGATCCCCTACATGGCCGCCCCCCACTGCGGCACTGGCGCCAGGCCAGCCCACACCGCAATCAGGTCCGCCATGCCAGAGCCATCGCGCACGCCGGCACCCTCACGGGCACGCGCGTACACCGGCACCGGCCGCCGCACACCCTGCACGCGCACCTCGCGCGGCACACAGGCCTCGCCGGCCGACACCATGTTCCGCAGGGCAATGCGCACCTGCAGCACCGGCCACTCGCAGCCCATGCGGCGCCACAGCTCTTGCGTGGTGCCAGGGCCATCCACCAGCTCGGCCAGCAGCGCCACGCGCAGCGCGCTCAGCGGGCGGGCCATCAGTGCTTGCCCTTCGGCGCCGGAAGCCAGTGCATCGTGCCCCGGCCCCAACCTTCGCCGCTCACCGAGCACCTGGCGCGCGCCTCAGCCACGCCCACCCGGGCCGCAGCCTGCCGCGCCGTGGGCATCACGCACAGCGGTGATGCCGGGTCGCACAACTGCGACCGAAACCCCGGCGGCCACACCTGGCCTCGCGAATCCGTCACCTGAAACGTGCGCTTGCGGCTCATGCGAAGCCCTTCTGGCAGCGCACGCCCTCGCACTCCCCACGATTCCCCGCAACTCCCCGCGATGCCCCCTGCACGCCCCCGCCAATCCCCGGCAATCCCTGGGCAAGCAGCTGGCCGTGCAGCACAGTCGCGGCATGGATCTGCTCCACCGCCCACCTGTGCAACACATCGCGTGCAATCACCTGGCGCTCGACGCCCTGGGCTCGCGCCTGGGCCTCGAGCACCGCGTCGGTCTCGGGCGTGATCTTGCCGCGGTAGTCGTGCAGTTCGATGCTCATGGGTCAGTGATGGAAGAAGAAACCCCCGGCCCGGCCGCCCCATCGTGCCCACGAGGACGGCACGGTGGCCCCGAGAAAGCCAGGGCGGCCGGCGCCAGTGCATCGCTGCACCCAGCGGAGGAAAACTGAAATGCGCATTGCTGCTGACGGCACCTTATGCCGCCTTTCGCTCGGTCGTCCCGCCATTCGCGCTCTTGACGACCTCTGCATGCAGCGCCGCCAGCCGGCGGTAGCTGCGGCTCATCACGTCATTGACATCGCCGCGCGCGATCTTGCTGACGGTGGCCTGCACCAGGCCCACGCGCTCGGCGATCTGGGCTTGGGTCATGCCAGCTTTCGTCAGGTCAGAAATGAAGTCGCGGGCTTCCATAAAGGATTCCTTTGCGACTCATTGTGCCGAATCCCATAGGAATATGCAAGTGCGCTTGAATGACGCCATGCCAAGAGACCCCGACAGCCTTGCATTTCGCCTCTCACAAGCGCGCATTGCCAGGCACATGACCCAATCTGCGCTGGCCGCCGCCGCATCCATGAGGCAGCCCGATATCTCTAAGCTGGAACTTGGCCTGATCTCTCAGACCACCGGCATTGCGCGCCTGGCCAAGGCGCTGCGCGTATCACCTCAATGGCTTGAACTTGGGCAGTGGCCGCTCCCCGACTTTCTGGCCGCCACTGAGCTAACCGCTTCCGATCGGGTCAAGGATTACGACCCCTTGGCTCACTCGCTGAGCCTGCCTGGCACGACACTCGACGCACAACTAGTCGAGATCAGGGACATCGTGAACGCCAGCAGCACGCCGCAGTTCTTCCGCACAGCCATCTCCGATGACGCCAACGTGCCCGTACTTCGCCCGGGCTGCGAGGTGTTGTGGTCAACCACCCGTCAAGCTAAGCCTGGGCGCATGGTGCTTGTTCGTGATTCGCGTGGCGATGTGCACGTTCGGCAGTTTCGCCAATCAAACGCCCCCCGGCCAGTGGATCGCGGCACCTGCAAACGAGGCGTTTGCCTACCTGTACAGTCATCTCGACGGACTATCGATCATTGCCGTTCTGAAGGGCATACTCGAGCCCGATGATTAAGCGATTGCTACTTGCCGCCGCTGCCGCCTCAATCGTTGGCGGCTCTGTCTTCTATTGGCATGCCCACGGCTCGGCAAAAGCCCAGGTGATGGCCGCCGTTCGCATGAGCCTGATCGATCCAGATTCGGCGCAGGTTGGAGCGGTGTTCGTTGGCACCAACGGAAAGTTCGGGTGCGGCTTTGTCAACGCGAAAAACCGCATGGGCGGCTTTTCGGGGCGCAGAGCTTTTATCGCCGGCATTGACGGCTCCGTCGAACTACAGCCAGAGATCACACAGGACCTGCTGGCCAATCAGCGCGCGCAAGCTGACTTTCTGGAGCGTGGCCGCATCCTTTGCGCGCCCATGCAGATGTTCCCGGATTGATATTCTTTTGCGCTTGACATCGCAGAATCGTTGAGGAATACTGCTCTCCACCCCGCACCCACGCGGGCCTGGAGAGCAGGATGCCCACCTACCGCTGCCACTACCACCCCACCGACCGCGACGGCCTGCCCGTCCCCTGTGACAGCGGCGTGCTGCCGTATGTGCAGGTGCAGGCCGCCAGCGCCGAGCAGGCGCAGCGCCTGGCGCACAAGCTCAAGCAGGCGCCCATCGCGCAGGTGGAGCGCATCGACCCCACCCCGCCGCACTGGCCGCACGCGCCGCTGACGCGCCTGCAGCTCGAGCGCATCGCCGCGCAGCGCGTGGCCTTGGGGATGCGGCCGTGAGCGCGCCCAGCATTGCCGCCGCTTGCGGCGTGGCCCTGGTGGTGTCCCTGATCGTCTCGATCGTCATCGGCGCCATGGCCAGCCTGGTGCCCGATCACCCGGGCGCCGAGCACCCCATCACCACTCTTGGCCACCGCGCCATCAACTGGGCCGCTGGAATCGGCGTGGTCTGCGTGGCCATCGTCATCGTCATGGAGCACTTCTCGTGAGCACCACCACCATCCACACTCGCAGCGGCCTGCTGGCTTGGCTGCGCAACGCCGTCGAGGCTTGGCTGCTGCGCCATGACATCGACTGGCTCGACAAGGTCATCGACGCCTACGAACGCAACGGCGCCGATGCCGTCACGCTGCGCGCCTTGCGCGACCAGCGCGCCGAGGCGGTGTGTCGCCTCGCCTCCCTTCACTGAGCAGGGCACACCATGCACACCATCATCGGCACCCTGAAAGCCGTCGAGCTGCACGACGAGCACGGCCTGGCCCAGCTGCAGTATGAGATCGACCAGCGCAGCCGCTACAACAGCCGGCAGACCGTGCGCGCCCTGTGCTGCATCGGACGCACCGCCGAAGCCCACGCCACCGCGGCCCGAATCGTGGAGCACGCCGCTGTGGGCGCCACCTACACCCTTACCGGAGACTGCCTGGCCGCCATCGATGCGCAGGTGTGGCTGATGGGCGTCACCAGCGCCATGCGCAAGCCGTCTGCGCATGCGGCATGCGCACCTGCCGTGCGCGAGCACGCCGGGGCCATCCATGCGTGACCCGCTGCTCATCGGCCTCACCGGCTATGCCGGCGCCGGAAAAGACACCGTGGCCGATCGGCTCGAGGCGCGTCACCACTTTGAGCGCGCCGCCTTTGCCGACTGCTTGAAAGACATGCTGGCCGTGTTGCTGGAGGCCCTGGGCGCCGACCATGCCCACCTCACCGAGCCGCGCCTCAAGGCCGCCGAGATCCCGCAGATTGGCACCAGCGCTCGCCGCCTGATGCAGACGCTTGGCACCGAGTGGGGCCGCCGCATGATCGACCGCAACCTTTGGACGCGCACCACCGCCCACCGCCTGGGCCTGGACGACCTGCCGCGCAGCGCGCCGATCCACGACCGCATCGTCATCACCGACGTGCGCTTCCCTGAAGAGGCCGCCTGGCTCGAGAGCGTGGGCGGCATCCTCGTGCGCGTGCACCGCCCAGGCCTCGAGCACATGAGCCACGAGAGCGAGGCCCACATCATCGCCATGCGGCCGCAGCACGTCATCTGCAACGACGGCAGTCTGGCCATCCTGGGCGACCGGGTGGACGACCTCATGCACACCCTCGAGGCCGCAGCATGAGCCAGCGCCGCCACCACGACGAGGCCGATGCCCCGGGCAGCGGCGTCATCCGAGATTGCCGAGCCGCCGACCCGCTGCAGGTGCTGGACGATCACACCGCCAGCGGCGCTGACGGCATCCATACCCTCACCTCCAGCCGCGGCATCCGCGCCATGGGCAGCGGCGATGCCCGCCCGCCAGTGATACGCCACGGCAGCACCATGGCCGCCACCCTGCCCAGCCGCGCCGGCAAGCTGTTGCGCTGGCCCGATGGGCGCGTGACAACGGTTGACGCATGAGCGCCTGGTATCACCCCGCGCTCGGCCTGCTGTGGTCGGCAGAGCACCCCGCCGGCATCGAGCCGCTGCGCTGCGCCCGGGTCACGTTCGACGCCCAGGTGGCGCTGCAACTGTCCGATCTGGACCTGGCGCACCTTGCCCGCACCGCCGGCCTCACGCCCAACGCCGACACCCAACGCTTCGGCCGCGTCATGTTGGCGGAGGTCATGCGCAGGCTGCAGGCGCAGCCCGATACCCACACCAACGAGGCCGCCCCATGAAGCGCAAGCGCCACACCGCCGCCAACGCCGTGCAGATCGCGATCAACGGCGCACGCAAACGCAGCGACGCCGACGTGCGCGGCCACGTCGCGCTGATCGAGCGCGCCGCCCGCGAATTCGCCCAAGGCATTGACTGCGGTCGCCACTGGGTGTCGCTTGCCGACACCGGCAACATGGCCGAGACCT
>CALMQC010000543.1 GCA_937871895.1 uncultured Roseateles sp.
CATATATATAAATCGATGGAGTTGCGACAAATTTTGCGTACATAAATGCGCCATTTCTCGCGCCGCCTGGTTTGTCAAAGCACCGGGCAGATCCCCTTGGGCTCCGGCCATTCCGGCAAAGCCTTCGCGGGCGAGGCCGTTTTCTCGAAGCCGGAGAGGCCGCCGCCCACGGGCCACCAAGGCTTGTCGGCGCCGGTGGCTTTGGGGTCAGGGTGGGTGCTGAACTGGCAGGGGCCGCCGGGCCAGGGGAAGCGCAGACGGGCCGAGAAGCCGGGCCAGGTTTTGCCCGCTTCCGGCGCCACCAGCGCGTCGACGAGGCCCGCGCCTTCGGAGCCCGGCAGCCACGCGGCGATGAAGGCATCTGAGCGGTTGGCGGCGTCGTTGACGTCGAGCGGGCGGCCCGAATAGAGCAGCGTCACCACCGGCGCGCCGCGCCCGGCCACGCGCTGCAGCGCGGCGAGCTGCTCGGGGTAGCGGCGGCTGTGCTTGAGGCTGCTGGTGAGGCCGATGTCGCCCGCCATTTCGGCATAGGGCTTCTCGGCCAGCACGGCGACAACGGCGCTGAACTTGGCCGGGTCTTCGCGGCTGCCGTCGGCGTCGAAGACGACGTTGCCGCTGCCGAGACGCTGGCGCAGCGCCGCGAGCAGGCTGGTGGCGGCGGGGAAGTCGGCGTTCGTTGTCTCGTGCCCTTGCCAGGTGCGGCTCCAGCCGCCGGTCTGGTTGTGGATGTTGTCGGCCGCAGCGCCCACGACGAGCACGCGCGATGACGCCGGCAGGGGCAGCAGCCCGGGCTTGTGCTTGAGCAGCACCAGCGACTCGCGCACCGCGCGGCGGGCGAGCGCGCGGTCGGCGTCGGTGGCGAAGGTCGCGTCGGTCTCGCGCACCTTGCCGTCCATCGCGAGGCCGGCGCGCAGCTTGACGCGCAGGATGCGGCGCACGGCGTCGTCGATGCGGCTCATCGGGATGCGCCCGTCCTGCACGGCGCGCAGGGTGTTGTCGATGAAGCGCTTCCACTCAAAAGGCACCATGAAGACGTCGGTGCCGGCCAGCACGGCGGGCACGCAGTCGTCGTTCTTGCAGCCGGGGATTTGGCCGATGGCGTCCCAGTCGCTGACGATGAGGCCGTCAAACGCGAGGCGCTGTTTGAGCACGTCGGTCAGCAGCTCGCGGTTGCCGTGCATCTTGCCGTTGGGCGTGGCGCTGCGCGTGTCGGTCCAGCTGCTGTAGCTGGCCATCACGGTCTGCACGCCGGCATCGAGCGTGGCGATGTAGCCGGCGCCATGTGTTTTGGCCAGCTGCTCGGGCGTGGCGCGGGTGATGCCTTGGTCGGTGCCGTGGCGCGTGCCGCCGTCGCCGACAAAGTGCTTGGCGCTGGCCAGCACGCCGATGCCCTGGGCGAGGTTCTCCTGCAGGCCTTCAACGGCCGCGCGGCCCAAGCGCGCCACCAAGGCTGGGTCGTTGCCGAAGCTCTCATACGTGCGGCCCCAGCGCACGTGTTGCACCACGGCCAGGGTGGGCGCAAAGGCCCACTGCTGGCCGGTGGCACGCACGGCGCGGGCGGTGGCGCGGCCGATGTCGCGCACGAGCTGGGCATTGCCGCTAGCCCCAAGGCCGATGTTGTGCGGGTAGATGACGGCGCCGCGTACGTTGTTGTTGCCGTGGACGGCGTCGATGCCCCAGATCAACGGGATGCCCGGCGTGGCTTCGAGCGCGGCTTTCTGGAAGGCTTCCGACAGCGCGCGCCAGTCGGCCGGCGTGGCATTGATGTTGTTGCCCGGCCAGCCGCCGCCGCCGTTCAGCACGCTGCCGATGGCGTACTCGCGCACTTGATCGGGCGTGATGGCGCGGATCTCGGGCTGCGTCATCTGGCCGATCTTTTGGCGCAGTGAGAGGCCGTTCAGCAATTGCTCGACGCGGGCTTCCAGCGCGGCGTCTACCTTGACCGCAGCACTGCGGTCGGGCCAGGCTTGCACGGTGGCCGTATCGGCCTGCGCCAGCATGGCGGTGCCGAGCAAAAAGACAGCGCTGGCGCGCGCCAGCAGGGTGCGGTTGAACAGCATCGGCAAGGCCTCCGGCGGTGGTGGCGTTGGAACAGGCCGGCCAGTGTAGGGGTGGGGTTCAGCCCCAGGACCACGCTGTCCCGCATTCGCTCACAATGCGCCGCACCCTGGCAGCCCAGGGCTGGCACCGCAGTTTTCTGGAGACCTTCACTTGACTCGCCCCAACCTTCGCCGCCTTGCAGTTGCGGCCACGCTTGCGTTCTCAGCTGCCCTGCCTGCTCTGGCGCAGACCAAGGTCGAAGTCATCCACTGGTGGACCTCAGGCAGCGAAGCCGCCGCCATCAAATCCATCGCCGACGCCTACCGCGCCACGGGCGGCGTGTGGGTCGATACCTCGGTGGCGATCTCCGAGCAAGCACGCGCCGTGGCAGTGAACCGCATCGTCGGCGGCAACCCGCCGGCCGTGGCGCAGTTCAACACCACCAAGCAGTTCCATGACTTGGTCGAGGAAGGCCTGCTCGCGCCGATCGACGACGTGGCCGTGAAGGAAGGTTGGGACAAGTTCCTGCCCGAGCTGGTGCTCAATTCCATCCGCGTCAAAGGCCACTACTACGCCGCGCCGGTCAACATCCACAGCACCAGCTGGTTCTGGTTCTCGATGCCCGCGCTCAAGAAGGCCGGCGTGGCCGAAGTGCCCACCACCTTTGACGACCTCTTCGTCGCGCTCGACAAGCTCAAGGCGGCCGGCCTGATCCCGCTGGCCCATGGCGGCCAGACCTGGCAGGACGCCATGATGTTCACCACCACGCTGAGCAATGTGGGCGGCAAGGAGCTCTACCTCAAGGTGCTGCGCGACCGCGACCCCAAGACCATCTTGGGCGAGGACCTGAAGAAGGTGCTGCTGGCCTACAAGCGCCTGCAGTCCTACACCGACCGCGGCGCCCCGGGCCGCAACTGGAACGACGCCACCGCGCTGCTGATCGCCGGCAAGGCCGGCGTGCAGGCCATGGGCGACTGGGCCAAGGGCGAGTTCCTGCTGGCCAAGCAGGTGCCGGGCAAGGACTACGCCTGCCGCGCCGGCATCACCGGCAAGGGCGCCTACGTCGTGCAGGGTGACGTGCTCGTCTTCCCCAAGAACAAGGACGCAGCCGTCAGCAAGGCGCAGCAGCAGATCGCCAGCATCGCGCTCAACCCGACGGTGCAGGTGGCCTTCAGCGCCAAGAAGGGCTCGGTGCCCGTGCGCCCCGACGTGGACGCCAGCAAGCTCGACCCCTGCGGCCAGGAGGGCGTGGCCATCCTGCGCGACAAGACCCGCCTCGTCGGCAACCCCGAGATGTACCTCTCGCCCGACGAGAACGGCGCCATGGTCGACGTGCTGACCAACTACTGGAACCGCAATATTCCGGTCGAGAAGGTGCAGAAGGATCTGCTGAACGCGCTGGCCAAGCGCTGAGGCTCGCGGCATGAAACGCGGAGGTCTCACCGCCTGGGCAGCGCTGCTGCCGTTGGCGGTCGTGGTGGTCGTGGCTTACTTGGGCTCGGTGCTCTGGACGCTGCGCATCTCGCTGTCCAGCTCGCGGGCACTGCCGCGCGACGACTTCATCGGCATGGAGCAGTACGTGCGGCTCTTTGAGAGCGAGCGCTGGCAGCAGGCGGTGCACAACATCGCGCTCTACGGCGTGCTCTACATCGGCACCGTGGTGGTCCTGGGCTTTTTGCTCGCGGTCTTCATCGACCAGAAGGTGCGCGGCGAGAGCCTGCTGCGCACGACCTTCCTCTACCCCTATGCGATGAGCTTCGTGGCCACCGGCCTCGTCTGGCAGTGGGTGCTCAACCCCGAGAGCGGGCTGCAGGGCGCGGTTCAGGCGCTGGGCTGGCAGGACTTCCAGTTCGAGTGGATCGTGGACCAGGACCTGGTCATGTACTGCATCGTCTTCGCCGGTGTGTGGCAGGGCTCGGGCCTCGTGATGGCGCTGATGCTGGCCGGCCTGCGCGGCGTGGACGAAGAAATCTGGAAGGCCGCCAAGCTGGACGGCATCCCGACCTGGCGGGTCTACCTCTCCATCGTGCTGCCGATGATGGCGCCGACGCTGGCGACCGTCTTCGTGCTGCTCTCGATGGGCGTGATCAAGCTCTACGACACCGTCGTGGCCATGACGCAAGGAGGGCCCGGCACGGCCAGCGACGTGCCAGCCAAGTTCATCATGGACTACCTGTTTGCGCGCTCCAACCTCGGGCTTGCGTCGGCGGGCGCCATCGTGCTGCTGCTGTCGGTGGTGGCCATCGTGGCGCCGCTGGCCTACTGGCGCAGCCGGCTGGCGGCGAGGAGTGCGGCATGAAGACGCGCAGCCTCGCTCGCTTCGGCGTCTACGGCTTCCTGCTGTCGGCAGCGGCC
>CALMQC010000544.1 GCA_937871895.1 uncultured Roseateles sp.
ACAAACGCCAAAAACCAGCGCTTGGCAATTACTGGTCAATTGACCAATAATCCCCCCATGCCCCGCCCCAGCCAAGCCCAAGACCAAGCCCTGCTCGACGCGGGCGCGCTGCTCTACCCGCAGCTGGGCTGTGCGGCGCTCTCGGTGCGCAAGGTGGCCGAGGCGGCGGGAGTGAACCCGGCGATGGTGCATTACCACTTCGGGAGCAAAGACGCCTTCCTGACCGCCGTGCTGCAGCAGGTGTACGAGAGCATGTTCAGCCGCTTGCAGGCGGCGAGCGAGCCAGGGCAGGGACTGGCGGGCGACGTGATGGCGCGGCTGGCGCGCACGTTGTTTGCGCTGGGCAGCTTTGTGCGCGAGCACCGGCCGCTGGTTGGGCGGCTGTGGGCTGACGCGATGGCGGGGCAGGCCGTGGTGGTGGCGTTTGTGAAGGCCAATGTGCCGCGCCACCTGGGCCTTTTGATGACGCTGCTGGCCGAGGCCGAGCAAGCCGGGCGGCTGAGGCCCGAGCCGATGTTGACGCGGATGTCCTTCATCGCCGGGGCGGTGCTGGCGCCGATGTTGATGCTGGGCGGCGCGCGCGAGATGGGCGTGATGCCGGCCATGCTGGCGCCGCTGCTGGACGCGCAGGTGATGTCGGACGAGGCGCTGCAGCGCCGCATTGATTGGGCGCTGGACGCCCTGAAGGATTCGGAATGAAACGGACCCCATTCGTGCTGGCCGTGCTTCTCTTGCTGGCCGCCTGCAAGCCCGCGCCGCCGCCGAGCTGGACCGGCTATGCCGAAGGCGAGCTGCTCTACCTCTCCGCCCCGGTGGCCGGCCGGGTGCAGCGCCTGCACGTGGCGGCGGGCGACGCGGTGACGGCGGGGCAGTTGCTGTTCGAGTTCGACCCCACGCTGGAACAAGCCGCCAGCGCCGAGGCCGAGGCCCGCAGCCGCAGTGCCGCCGCCCAGGCCGCCAACACCGACAAAGGCCGCCGCGAGGCCGAGATTGCCGTGACGCGCGCGCAGCTGGCCCAGGCCCGCAGCAGCGCCCAGCTCGCCGCCAGCGACCTGACCCGCCAGGAGCAACTGCTGGCCCAGGGCTTTGTGGCCCGCGCCCGGGTGGACGACGCGGCGACCCTGGTGCGCCAAACCCAATCGCGCATTGCCGAGCTCGAGGCCGCCTTGGCCGTAGCGCAATTGCCTGCCCGCCCGGACGAGCGCAGCAGCGCCCGCGCGCTGGCCGACGCAGCTGAGAAGGGCCTGAGCCAGGCCCAGTGGCGCGTGCAGGAGAAGCGCCAGACGGCGCCCGCCGCCGGTCGGGTGACGGACGTCTTCCTGCGCCCCGGCGAGTGGGCCAACGCCGCCCAGCCCGTGCTGGCGCTGTTGCCACCCTCGCAGCGCAAGGCG
>CALMQC010000545.1 GCA_937871895.1 uncultured Roseateles sp.
GTCGCCCTCCAGGTGGGCGACGCCAAAGTCCAGCAGCCGCAGGCGCCCGTGGCGGTCCACCAGCACGTTGGCGGGTTTGAGGTCGCAATGGATGACGAGGCTGCGGTGCGCGTAGGCCAGGGCCTCGCACAGGCTCTGCATCAGCGCAACGCGCTGGGCGAGGTCGAGCTGCCGCTGCTGGCACCAGGTGTCGAGGCGCTCGCCGTCCACGAACTCCATGACGAGGAAGGGCCAGCCCTCGGCGGTCTGCCCGCCGTCGAGTAGCCGGGCGATCTGGGGGTGGTCCAGCCCGGCGAGGATCTGCCGCTCGCGCGTGAAGCGCTCGGCCGCATGGGGGCTGGAGGCCAAGCGCACCAGCTTGAGTGCGGCCTGCTGCTCGTAGGCGCCGTCGGCCCGCTCGGCCAGGTAGACGCGGCCCATGCCGCCTTCGCCCAGTGGCTTGAACAGGCGCCAGGCGCCGAGCTGGGTGCCCATGGGCAACTCCTGACCCAACCACAGCGCGCTGGCGCGGGCCACCGGGACGGCGAAGTGGGTGGTCTCGCCGGTGTGCCCAAGCAGGCGCAGCACGGCCACCTGGTCATCGGCCGAGGCACCGGCCGCCACCAGCGCGGCGAGCTGGGCCGCGCGGTCCGGCAGGTCGACCACCTCCATGTAAAGGCGCTTGATGCGCGCGTGGTGCTGGGCCTCTGGCCCCTGAGCCAGGCTCACGGCGTGCTCAGGCGGACAAGTCGGCCCGCCCCAGCCGCTCGGCCAGCCAGGCGCGGGCAAAGCGCAGCTCGCGGTCCACGGTGGGGACGGAGACGCCGATCACCGTGGCCAGCTCCTCGCGCTCCAGTCCGGCGAAGTAGGTGAACTGCAGCACGCTGGCGGCGCGGGGGTCGAGGGCGTGCAGCTCGGTCAACAGCGCGTCGAGCGTGAGCAAGTCGGCCACCAGGGCGTCTTCACCATGCGCGGTGAGCGTGTAGGTGACACGCTGCCAGGCGCCGCCGCGCTTCTCGGCCTGGCGGGCGCGGGCGTGGTCCACCAGCACCGAGCGCATGGCCAGCGAGACGGTGCCAAAGAAGTGCTCCCGGTCGTTCCAGTCGGGCGTTTGCTGCGAGACGCGCAGCAGGGCCTCGTGCAGCAGGTCGCCGGCGGCGAGCGAGGGCGTCTCGGCGCCGCGCAGCCGCCCCAGGGCCATGCGTTCGAGCTCGCCGTAGACGAGCTTCAGCAGGTGTTCAAAGGCCTGGCGGTCGCCCTGCTGCCAGGCGTGCAGCAGCTGGGTGAGCGGGCGCGTGGTGGAAGTGGCGGCGGTGGCGGCGGGCGCAGGGCTGGTGACGGGCGCGGGCATGGCCGCGATGTTGCCATGCGAAGGTGGCGGGATTCAGCCCCTGGCCTGGAGACCGTAGCGCGCCTCCAGCACGCTCAAGGCGCCGCGCAACTCGCGCAGCGCGGTGTCGAGCCGGCGCTCCTGCGGCTCGGGCAGCAGG
>CALMQC010000546.1 GCA_937871895.1 uncultured Roseateles sp.
AGGCCAGCAGGCCGGTGGTGAGCAAGGCAATCGCCAGTGTGGGCATGGCCATCGCGAACGCCACGTCGCGCAGCAGGCGCTGGCGGCGGTGCCGGGACTCGACAACGACGATGGACACACTGCGGTCCAGCATCGGCGAGCTGAGCGAAAAGATGGCGCCACGCACGGCTTGGCCCTCAAACTCGGCGTCAAAGACCTGCGGCCGAGCAAAGCTGGTGTCGCGCCGGTCGGGCCGGGGCACATTGGCATCGCCCGCGATGGCGCGCCCGTTCTCGTCCACCACGACGAAGGCATTGCGCTCGGCGTTGTCCCAGGTCAGCAACTCCAGCGCCTGGCGGCTGACGTCGAGCAAGGGGCCGCGGTCGGTCCAGACGATCTTGGCGGCCAGGGCCGAGGCTTCGTCCTGCAAGCCCCGATCGAAGGCGATGTTGGCGCTGGCCGTGGCCAGCCAGTAGGCGCCTGCCGCCGCCGCCGTCAGCCCGAACAGCCAGATCCAGCGCAGCGGCGCCAGCAGCTGGCTACGCAGGCTGCGATTGCGCGGCGGGGGCATCGAGTTCCATCACATAGCCAAAGCCGCGCACGGTGCGGATGGTCAGGCCGCAAGGCGCCAGGCGCTTGCGCAGCCGGTGTACATAGACCTCGACCGAGTTCTCGCTGAAGTCGGACTCCCAGCTGGAGAGCTTGGCGACGATGGCCTCCTTGTTGAGCACGCGGCCGGCGCGCTGCATCAGCATTTCGGTCAGGGCGTACTCGCGCGGGCTCAGGTAAAAGGGCTCATCGTCCAGAAAGAGCTCGCGGTGCGCCAGGTCCATGCGCAGGCGGCCGAGGCGCAGGGTCTCGGAGGTGCGCCCCTCGGAGCGGCGCTTGAGCGCGCGCAAGCGTGCCGCCAGCTCGGGTGGGTCGAAGGGTTTGACGAGGTAGTCGTCGGCGCCGGCATCCAGGCCGGCCACGCGGTCTTGCGAGGTGTCGCGAGCGGTCAGCACCAGCACCGGCTGGGCAGCGCCTTGGGCGCGCCATTCGCGCAGCACGGTCATGCCATCGGCGCCCGGCAGGCCGAGGTCGAGCACGCAGACGTCGTACTGATCGACCAGGCCCTTGGCCATGGCCTGGCGGCCATCGGCCAACCGGTCCACCTGCCAGCCCTGGCGTTCCAGGTTGCGCGTCAGGCCAAGGGCCAGGGCTTCGTCGTCTTCAACTAACAGGATGCGCATGATGGGCAATGAAAAGGGCCGCAAAAGCGGCCCTCTCACTCTAAACCCAGCGACTGCCGTGGAACCGGCTTTGCCGGGCCACTGGCAGTGCCCCCTAGAGGGGGCGCGCGTAGCGCGTAGGGGGTGGGCAGGTTCAAGCGAAATTGGCTTCGGCAAAGCCCCAGTTCACGAGGTTCGAGAGGAAGGTCTCGACGAACTTCGGACGCAGGTTGCGGTAGTCGATGTAGTAGGCGTGCTCCCACACGTCGACGGTCAACA
>CALMQC010000547.1 GCA_937871895.1 uncultured Roseateles sp.
GGGCCCGGCATCGCCGAGCACGACCTGCCCCACGTCTTCGACCGCTTCTACCGCGCCCCCGACGCGCCCCCCGGTGGCAGCGGCCTCGGCCTCGCCATCGCCCGCCAGGCCGCGCTGCGCCATGGCCTGCGCATCGAGCTGCGAGGGCGCGAGGATGGGCAGCACGGCCTGGTGGCGCGGGTCTGCTGGCCGTCGCCTTAAGTCTCGACTCATTCACGCCGCCTAGATTGCGCGGCATGAACATCACCCCCACCTCCACCCCTTTCGCCCGGCGAGTCGGCTTCGGCTTGCTGATCCTGGCCTCGCTGCTGATCGGCCTCAGCGCCCTGCGCTACGGGCTGCCAGGCCAGCCGTTTGCGCCGCCGATGCCCAATCTGCTAAACCAGCGCGAGTGGCTGGTGCTGCACGCCGTGACGGGAGGCCTGGCGCTGGTGCTTGGGCCCTGGCAGTTCTCAACGCGCTTGCGTGCCCGGCACCCAGGTCTGCACCGCGCTGTCGGCTGGGGCTATGTGCTGGCCATCCTGGTGGGTGGCATTGCGTCGTTGCCGCTGGCGCTCGGGGCCGAGGGCGGGCCGGTCGCGCAGCTTGGCTTTGCGCTGCTGGGCGTGATCTGGCTGACCACGACGGCCATCGCGCTCGGCCACATCAGGGCCCACCGCATCGCCGAGCACCGCCGCTGGATGCTGCGCAGCTTCGTGCTCACGGCGGCCGGCATCACGCTGCGGCTGCAGATCGGCATCGGCAATGCGTTCGAGGTCCCCATCGACCAGTACTACACCTCGCTGGCCTGGACGTCCTGGCTGCCACAGGCACTGCTGCTGGAGTGGTGGATGAAGCGGGGGCGCAGCGCGCATGCGCGCCACTCGTCGCACGCTTCTGCGAGCTTTTAGGCGGGCAACCGCCGGGCTCGAAGTGTCAAGCTGGTTCAAACTGGTTCAAGCGGCCAGCGCTGACGGCAAGGCCTCGGCCAGGAAGTCGTACACGCGCCGCACCACGCGGTTGCCGCGAATCTCGCGGTGCACGGCCAGCCAGCACGGCAGCGGCGGGATGGGCAGCCCTGGCAGCACCACCTCGACGCCGGGCCACTGCCGCATCGCGTAGCGCGCCACGAAGCCGATGCCTGCGCCTTGAGCCACCAACTGCCCATAGGCCACCTGGTCGTCGGTACGCAGCGCAAAGTGCTCACGTGTGGCCGGCAAGCCCATCTGCGCAAAGCCGCGCAGGATGGCGTCCTCCTGGTCCTGCCCGATCAGGCGGTGCTGGGCCAGGTCGCCTGGCGTCTTGGGCGTGCCATGCTGCGCGAGGTAGCTGCGGTGCGCGGCGGCAACGATGGGGACGTCGCCGAGCTTGCGTGCAATCAGCGAGCTCTGGGCCGGCCGCACCATGCGCACGGCGATGTCGGCCTCGCGCCGGAGCAGGTTGCTGAGCGCATTGGAGGCCACCAGCTCGATGGCGATGCCGGGCTCCTGTGCTTGGAACTCGGCCAGCGCTCTGGGCAACAGCCAAGTGGCCGCGACCATGCTGGTCGAGAGGCGCACGGTGCCCTGGGTGGTCTGCTGCTGGCGCGCCAGTGCCCGGGTTAGCAAGCCGGCGCCGTCATCCATGGCGCGCGCGGCCTCGGCAATACCCAGCGCGGCGGCCGTGGGCGTCACGCCGCGGCCGGTGCGCTC